>NZ_LR213914.1 GCF_900659865.1 Hyella patelloides LEGE 07179 | reverse complement strand
TTCATTCATCTGTGCCAAGTCATCTTTATCTAATCCAGCCATAATTCATAGCATACATCAATTCGCTGTTCTGAGAATTATTTGACTTCGATTTCTGGTTTTTTAGGGGGGGGAATGAACGATTACAGTGTTGACATATGTGGTAAACATTATTTGATTTGGTATAACTTGGCTTGTAATTTCTCTTTAATTAGAGAGCCAAAACGCTGTAATCTAAAACACATATAGATGCTGTTCTAAGGGAAAAATTACTGTGGCTGTTCAAGAGTGTCAAATTGAAGTGGGTAAATTGCAATGGTTTTATCGTCAAACAGAAGTAGAAAGTGATAAACCACCTGCGATTTTGTTACATGGAGTGCCTACCCACAGCTATACTTGGCGCGGAGTTATGACAAATTTAGCAGAAAAAAGAATTAGTTCAATCGCACCTGATTGGATTGGTTGCGGATTTTCAGGAAAGCCTGGAAAAAGAGATTTTGCTTATACTCCTGATGCCTATATTACCGCTTTAACCGATTTGATCGCAGCTTTAGAACTGGATAAATTTTACTTGGTGGTACAAGGCTTTCTCGGTTCGGTGGGTATTCAATACGCTTTACGCAACCCCGATAAAATAACTAAGTTAGTAATTCTCAACACGCCCCTAACAAACGATGCTAAATTACCTTGGAAAATGAAACAGTGGAGTATTCCTATTGTGGGAGATATGTTAACCCAAGACCCTTTACAGATAGACAAAACTTTAGAGGGGGGTAGTGGGTTTATAATTAAAGATGGTGAGTTGGCTATCCATCGCAAACCCTTTTTAGAAACTTCTGCGGTTGGGCGATCGCTGATGGCGATTATTAAAGGAATGCAACTATCCCAATCTACTACGGAAATTACTCAAGGCTTAAAAGAAGCAACTTTCCCGACCCTCATCTTGTGGGGAGAAGCCGATCCTTGGTTAGATACCTCTGAAGTGGAAACCCTGGCTAAAACTAATTCTGCGATCGATTTTACTAAACTACCAGAAGCCAAACATTATCCCCAAGAACATTGGTCACAAGAAATTACTGGAGAAATAACCGACTTTTTTCGCCGTCAAGTGTTATAAAGTGGCAGATTCTTGCGAAAATTAAAAATAAGTTAATAAAGTAAGCTCTTAGGAAACATGAAAATTTTTCGATCTATATTCTCCGTCATGCTCGTTTTAGTTGCCACAGTGTTAGTAAGTTGTGGTAGTCCTGAAGCTGCTGCTCCTCCTACCTATACTCCTGAAAAACTACAAACTATCAAAACCTATCGTATTCCTATAGATGTTGCGCGAGACAATATGTCCAAACTCGGTGAACTTATTGGCGAACAAGATTGGGTAGATACCAGAAGTTATATTCACGGTCCTTTAGGATTCTTAAGAAGAGATTTCCGTTATTTATCTAATACTTTGCTTCCTGATGATGCAGAACAAGCCAAAGAAATAGCTGAAGATATCTTCTTACGCTTAGAAAACCTAGATGCTGCTGCTAAAGAAAAAGATGCAAAAATAGTTGCTACAGAATACGGTAAAGCGATCGCCGATTTTGATAGCTATCTCGATTTAATTCCCGATCGAGCAAGCTAATTATTGATTACCAATGGACATGGCAATTTATAATTAGAAGCTTTGCACACCCGATTTTTTTTCAATAAGCTTTCCGATCCATTCTGAAATTAATTCAACTTCTGATGAGGGGTTGGTGACACAGCCCCTTTTTTTTATGTTCATATTCATTGGAGAGTTACAAAAGAGTTTAATTGATGACATCCCCTAAAGACTTATCTAAAGCAATACGAGCAATACGAGTAATGTAAACAGTTGCTGCAATAGTGGCTAGAAAACCGATAATTCTAATTGTCCACTGTAGTTCGGGATTTGCTAGATGGGTTGCTTCTCCGATAGTTGCTAAATCTCCTGCAAGAGAACCAAAATAAACATAGGTAATCGTCATGGGAATTATCCCAATTGAGCCGAGAAAATAATCTCTGAATGATATTCCCGTGATACCAAAAGCATAATTTAATAAGCTAAAAGGAAAGATCGGAGAAAGACGAGTTAAGAAGATAATTTTTAATCCTTCTCGATGTATAGCTCGATCTAAAGCAGCAAATGTTTGATTATTAGCAATTTTTTTCGCAATCCAATCTCTTGCTAAATATCTACCGAGTAAAAAGGCAAATGTTTCTCCAATAATAGCTCCAATTAGTACGTAGACTGAACCCCAAACTACGCCAAATAATACCCCTGCACCTAAAGTAAGAATCGAACCTGGAACTAGGGCAATGGTAGCAACTATATAAATTAAAATAAAAGCTACTGCACCTACATAACCTAAACTTTGAACCCATAGTAAAACAGAATGTAATAGTTCTGAGGGATTTAAGCTGAATCCGTTAACCAATTCTGAGGTAGGTTTTAATGTATTAGTTAATAGTAAATTTAGCTCAACCATAATTTTAATAGTATTGAGATCGCACCGCGCTGCCAAAGGCAGACCGCTTTTTGATTTAAGTCCTATTGAAGTTATGGCATCTCTTGTTGAGAACTAGCTTAGAATTAACCTCAATTATGCTTAACGGGACTTAAACGAAAAAAACAACTAAATATAACTATAATGATTATGTGGTCTGTGTTTCAGATTGGAGCTTAACCATAACCAATGAAACAGAGAACTCTTATCGTTTTGTGCAATGGCTTAACCATAACCCTAACCTGTTTACCTTTTACCAAGATAGTTTGGGGTTTGTCCGAGGCTCGATTTTTGTTTAACTAGCTCTAATAGCTTAGAGCTAATTTTAAGTCACATTAATTAATCTCTTGTGCAACCAAGAAACTATCTAAAGCTGAGATTGTGCCATCTTGATTAATGTCAGCCAGTAAAAGAGGATCGGTTACAGGAAAAGCATCCAAGCTATCCGATAAACCTACAGCCATTTGGGAAATTAGATAACTATCCAGGCTAGAATAGCTGCCGTCGCCATTGACATCTCCAATTAAAGCTACTTGTTGAACTGCGGTATCTCCTGTAGCAGTAATATTACCTTCATTGAGACTTATATCTTCAATGGTGATAAGATCGGATACTCCATAGGTTGCAGTGTCGGGGATAGTAGCTTGTAGTTGAACTAGATCTATTTCTCCTGAATCTAAAGCGGTTGTTCCCTCCACAGTAATTATTGCCATTCCTGGAGTGTTTAAGTCTTCGGTGGTGATTGTCCAATCATCGGTTAATTCAGCATCAATTACAACATCACTAATGCTTAGTATGTCTGGATTGTAAGTAACGGTAAACTCGGCTTTAGTAATATTGGCACCATTATCTAGAGAGATATCTAAAGTCGCATCCTCTCCTGTAGAGACATTAAAATCATCGAGGGCTAAAACTCTTTGATTTGTACTATCAATAGTGAATTGGGTAACAAAATCTCCTCCTGCAAGACTGTTATTGTCACCGTCTAAAAGTTCTCCTGTTTCGGAGATGAAGCTATTTTCTTCACTAGCAAGAGTTAAGTTATAGCGATCGCTTTCCAGAATACCACCAGATGAGACAAAAGATAATCTCAAGCTGCTTTCATCCCAAACTAAAGAGCCAGCTACCTCTTCTCCTGTACTTTCTGGTACTAAAGTTAAATCTGATAGATCTAGTACTTCAGTATTTAAGCGATCGTCAAAGTTGACTGTAAAACCGCTACTGTTAGGAGTAAAATTAACAATATTAAAAATGCTAGCACTAATACTAGATTCGGTAACAATAGAAAAGCTATCGGCTATTAAATCGGTATTGTGGAAGATATTAATCGTATTGCCTTCGCTGAGAGTAACTTCTGAAAATAAACCTTCAGGGTTAGTAGTCGCACCACTATTAGTAATCGCTGCTAAGACTTCATTTGCGTTATTAAAACCTAAATCCGCAGCAATTTCGATAGTATCTTCGCCGACAGTAAAGTCATTAATGGTATCATTACCATTATTAATACCAAAGAAAAAGCGATCGCTATCTGCTCCTCCGACTAAAACATCATCTCCAGTACCACCATCAAGAATATCGTTGCCTTCTTGACCTAAGATAGTGTCGTTATCTTCATGTCCTTTAAGGCTATCATCTCCGATACCTCCTTGTATGCGATCGTTGCCTCTATTTCCCAATAAAAAATCTGCATCTTCATGTCCAAATAAAGTATCATCTCCAACACCTCCTTGGATGGTGTCTTCTCCTGCATTACCTTGAAGCTCGTCATCACCGTCTCTTCCGAAGATTAAATCGTTATCTTCTGCACCCACTAAAAGATCGTTATCTGCACCACCATCTAAAGTGTCTCTTCCCAAACCTCCATGAAGCGAGTCTATTCCGACATCGCCAAATAGGAAATCTTCTCCTGCTGTACCAAAAATACTATCGTTACCAACTCCTCCATTGACAGTATCGTTGCCATCATTAGCTTGAATTAGGTCATTTCCAGCCAAACCATCAATGACATCATTAACGTTACTACCCACAATTTCTTCTGCTTTATCGGTAGCAATTTCAGGAGTGAAGCCTTGTTTGGTAAAGCCTGCAATTTCATAGCCAATATCTGCCAAAATAGCTAAATCGAAATCACTGGGTAAGCTGCGATTTTCATTGAGTAAAGGATCGAGTAAAACGCCATTACCAGAAAATCCTTCAACCACATGACTTAAATCATTTTCTAAAGGAATTGCTGCTCCATTATTAGCAGCTACAGCATTAACTCCTGTAAAAGAGCCACTAGCTCCTAAACTATCAAAAATAGGTGCAACTCCAATGCCCAATATATGACCAATTTCATGAAGCGTGACAGAAACAAAGTCGATACTAGAGTCATCTGTATTTTCTAAATCAAAATTCCAATTGACACTATCACTACCGCTAAAGCTAATTGTACCCGCCCAAGGTTCAAAGTCTGTAGCTACTCCGCCATCGCGAAAATTACTCGTTACTCTTCTTTGAAAGATATCTCCTTGTAAGTCTGTACCGTTAACTTGTGCTTGAGCAAGTAAGCTATCTGTATCGATAATTTCTTCTTCTTCTAAAACACCTGGTTGAGATAAATTGACAGTTTTTCCAGAATGATGAGAGCAATGAGAACAACAACAAGCTTCCAGATGATAATCACTATTTCTTAAATTGGCATTAGGATTATTTTCTCCATCTTCTAAAGTGTTGCTACCAACAAAAATCAATAAATCATCAATTTCTGTATCTAAAACTATAGTTTCTGCCTCTCCCGTAGCAGGATTAGTGGTGGTAAATTCTGCTCCAACAGGAATTGCTTCAAAGTCATCTTGTAATAAATTAGACCAAATTTCTCCTGCATATTCTAAAGCTGCACGTCTTTCAGGAGCATCAAAAAATCCGTTTGTATCGAAGCGATAATCAAATTCTATTTTCATAACCAAGTATATTTAAAGCCTATCAATATATACATATTCTCGCTTTTTTTAAATAAAGAAAAGGGAAATATTCGCTATTTTATAATCAAGAAAAAATAAATTTTTAGCAAAATACTGATAAAGAATTTTAAAGAATTATGCTGTTAAAGTAAACTTCGAGATAGCTTTATAAAGCTTCTAGTTACTTTAAGAAAACTTTATAAATTACAGCTATATAATCTGTATTTGTATCCTGTTGCTCTACGTTGATAATTCTGGTCAGGGATACAGCGAGAATTTGCTAATTCTGGAGTGGGAGAAAAATTTACTAACCACAACTGAAAAGGATGGGTAATTGAGTTGAGATGCTCACTTAAAAAGGGATAGTCTGTGGTTGCTATTTCTTGATGAGCGAGAAAAAACTGAGGTTGCCAAGCTATTTGCTGCTGATTAATTAATTCTTGAAACTGCCAGCCTAAACTCATCATTTCCCCAGTTTGTCCGTGGGTATAATGTTGAATAGCAATAATAACAGGTATTTTATCATAAGCTTCTACCATCACTGGTACAACCACATCAGGTCTTTCTACTTTCTGAAAAGCAAGATTATGATTAATGGTTAAAGAGCCACAAATACCTAAAGCAATCAAGACAACAACAACCTGTTGTTTTTTTTGCCAAAGATAATGGGAAATTCCTGCTAAAAAGAGTAAGAAACCAGGAAAATAAAAAAATTGAAAACGAGAAGATAAAGTTAAATCTGCACCCACTGTATAGGTAATAATTAAAATACAAGCGATCGCACTTAAAACAAATTGCTCTATAATAATTATTGCTAGTTGAGTATCTTGATTTTTTTTGAGTTGTTGATAACCCCTAAGAAAAAAAGAAAATAGCCAGCCTAGAGTAGATAAAATGATTATACCTGATGCGATCGTAACTGTTTCCGAAACTCCTTCTACTGGAAGCAAACCGATCTTAGTAATTAACCACAAGAATATTCTGCCAATCGGCTCATAAAATTTTAGCCAAGAATTTTCTTGATATACCCAGCTAGTAAGTTGATTATCAGGAATACTCCGCCAAATATACAACCAAGGAAGACAACCGATAACTGTACCGATAATAGCTAAATAAATTCTTTGCCAATAGCGATTTAAAAGGTTATTTTTATCCCGAACAATATCTTTCCACCAAAAAGCAACTAAAACCAAAGTTTCTGCTACCAAAGCCAAAGTAAAAAAGTAATGCGTCGTTACACCCAGCACATTAATTACAATCCAGCTTAAAATCAAAATAATTTTAGGCGTAAGGTGGGCAATGCCCACCCTACAAGCAATCACTAAACAAGCTAAAGATGCCATTACCCACAAAATAGCCAGAGTATAGTGACGAGCTTCTTGCGCCAAATAAACCCCAAAAGGAGAAACCGCCATTAATACTGATGCTATGTGAGCAGCCATCAAAGAACGAAACCATAAATAACCCAAAGCAAACATCCCAGGAATTGCAGCAATTCCCCACAAAGCACTAAAGCACCTACCCCACCAAATAGAAACCAAACTATTATTCTGCCCAGTCAGTTGCAACCACCAATGATTTAAAACAAAATACAAAGGAGGATGGGTACTTTCCGTCAATAAATTATTAATCGTATCCCTAGCTGTCTGAGTCACATCCACTTGCAGAGGAGACAGCAACATATCCAGAGAAATTATCTCATTTAAGGGGATAGTGCGAAAACTATTTCCCAAACTAAATACTAAAGTAGCCCATTCATCAGACCAGGGGGGCTTTAATCCCAAATTAGTAAAACGTAAAACCGCCCCAATTATTAGCCAAATACACAACAAAGCTAAATGAATGTAATGCTGTCTCTTCAGTAGTTTTTTCATTAACAATTTAGGCGTTACTGATGGGGAATCTGAAGTAAATAATAATATCGTTCGGAGCTTTTGATAAATTAATCTAGAATATTTGTATTATTCTCTTGTATTGTCTTTTTCAGATCATGATTGCTTCTCCTCAAGACTCCTATCTCAATGCTGAAGAATATATTCAGATGGAAGAAAATAGCCCAATCAAACACGAATATATTAACGGAAAAATTTATGCGATGGCTGGTGCTACAGATACTCATGTGACAATAGCTTTGAATGTAGCTGTTTTATTGCGTAATCACCTGCGTGGCTCAGGATGTCGAGTATATATTTCTGATATGAAAGCCAGAATTGAAAGTAAAAATTGTTTTTATTATCCTGATGTAATGGTGAGTTGTGCAGGAAAAGATCGCGAAAATACTACTTATAAACAATTTCCTTGTCTTATTATAGAGGTGCTTTCTGATTCTACAGAAGCCTTTGATCGCGGAGATAAATTTGTTGATTATCAATCTTTAGAAATGCTACAAGAATATATATTGATTAATAGCAACAAAGCCAGAATTGAATGTTTACGTCGCACCGAAGAAAATTTGCGGACAATACAATTTTATACGCAAGAAAACAAGCAGTTCCAATTAAATAGTATTGATTTTACGGGATCAATTGATGATCTTTATGAAGATGTAGATTTTTCTGAATAGGTTAATTATCTTCTAAAGGCGATCGCTGTTAAATATTTTAATAAAAAAACATACGTATAAATAATAAAATCATGAAACTTTTAAATCAAAATAAATTACCCAAACCAGAAGGAAAAATAACTCTTTATGGAGTTACTTGGGAACAGTATGACAATCTAGTTTCTATGTTTATGGATCAATTTCCAGGGTTACGCATGACTTTTCTTGAAGGAACATTAGAAATTATGGGAACATCTTCCGAACACGAAAGGCTAAAAACAATTATCGCTAGATTGCTAGAAATGTACGCTGTAGAAAAAAGGCTTACTCTTAACGGTTATGGCAATACAACTTTTCGGAAAGAAGCAGCCCAAAGAGGATTAGAACCAGATGAATGTTATTGTTTAGGAGAGCTAAAAGAAGTTCCAGATATTGCGATTGAAGTTGCTCTAACTAGTGGTGGTATTGATAAATTATCTGTTTACAAAGGTTTAGGAGTAATAGAGGTTTGGTTCTGGCAAAATGAGCAGTTTATTTTATATCGTTTAAAACAAACAGAATATCAACAAATTAATAACAGTGAATTTTTACCCAATCTAGATTTTGCTTTATTGAGTCAGTTCATAAATTATGATAATCAAACAGAAGCCGTCATTGCCTATCGAGATGCTTTAGAAAAGTAAAGTGAACACTAACCACCATAGTATATAAAAAAAACAAAAAGAATTTAACTTTTTTTCAAATTTAACCAAAAAGCTTTAGCAATATTCTCTGATAACTCTTTTTCTAAACTTTGATTTTCAATATGACGATCTACGTGGTTAAATATACCATCTGTACCAACTTCTAGGACTAACCATTTGCCTTGATTATCTTGAATGAAATCTACACAACCAAAAGAATCAAATAAACGAGTTATTTTTAAAGTTTTAGTGGCAATATTAATCACTTCATTAGGTACTCGATCTAGTATTTCATACACTGCACCTTGGGCATGAGCTACCCAAGGTTTTTTACTTACTCCTTGGGGAAATTTTCGTACATTCCAGCCCAATAATTTTTTACCAGCACAATAAATACGATAAACCATCGGATTATCTAAATAGATAAATTTCTGCACTACATAAGGGCGTAGCCAATCTTGAGGAATATCTGCAACATTATTAATTATGCGATGTCCAGATGCACCACAACCGACAGGATATTTAAGACACCATTGACTAAAATTATTACCAATAAATTTAATTACATCCTGATAATTATTTAATAAATGAGTTTCAGGAGTAGGAATATTATTATCTTTAAATATTTTTGCCTGCTCCCGCTTATCAGAGGCTAATTTAATTCCCTCAAAAGGAATAAAACTTTTATCAACAAAATTTTCTAAGGTTTTATCCCAAGCCAGAACATAATTATAATCACCAGGAGTTTCTGAAATTTTTATATTTAATTCATTAGCTAAATTGTCAGCTAATTCTTGAAAAGCCCAAGCTCCCAAACCACTATTAAGAATAACGCATTTTTTCATTTTAATAACTTTATAACCAACAGGGTATCCAATGAAAAAATTATATATAAGGATAGCCAGATTATTTTTCGTCAATCGAACAAAAATGAGCTACTCTAACATACAAAACGGATTAAACTCATTGAAAGCGGATGTTAACCTTCGATAAGTTCTTCAGCCACTACAAAAATCGCCGTATAGCGATTATCCTAGCCTTACTAGGTACAATAACACCCCTTGCAGGATTACAGAAATTTTATCTGGGACAGCCTTTATGGGGCATCATATATCTGTTACTGTGGTCTACACCCATACCCAGAATTGCCTGTGCGATCGATCTGGTTTGGTATGTTGTTCAGGATGGAGAACAGTTTGAATACCAGTTTAATGGTATCGCTAAGGGTAAGTATGCAGTTGATGAGGCGCAACAAGTACAAGCGATCGCTGATGCTTTAAGAAAGTTAGATAGTCTCAGGGAAGATGGTTTGATGACAGAATACGAATTTGAGCAGAAACGTCGTCAATTATTAGAAAAAGTCAGTTAGTATCCATGTATGAAATATAACCTTAAAAAATTTAATTATTGATTGTTAAATTAGATGTTTCATTTCCAAAAAATAGCGATCGCAAATAAAATTCGTAACGATCCTTTTTATCGTTTTCAATCATTAACTGAGATTGAAATTGCAGCTAAATTAGGGATTAAAATCGATGTTAATCAAGCTAATGTTGATGATTGGCTACGTTTACCAGGGATCTCAATTCATCAAGCCAAGGTATTAGTAGAACTTGTCAGAAGAGGAGTTCATTTAGTCTGCATTGAAGATGTTGCAGCTACGATTAATATTCCTGTTACTAGATTATTGCCATTCGAGCCTATTCTGTACTTTGCTTATTACGATCGCCTTAGTATTTTAAGTCCTCAAAAGATTAACTTAAATCAAGCATCTTTAGCAGAAATAAAACAAATATCTTTATGGGATGATAATTTAGCTAATCTAGTTTTTGAGGAAAGAGAAACCAAAGGGAAATATCGTAATTTTGCTGATTTGCAGTCTCGTTTAGATTTAGGTAATGAATTAATTTCTAAGTTAATTTATGATGTAGAGCTTTAACGGTAATCAGTCAGTTTTATTTATTAAAAACCCAACATAAATAAATTGTTGTTGGGCTATAACATTTTTCTTGAATCTAATTACCTAAATTAATTGTGAAAACTCATGGGAAACATTACACTAGCAACGAAACATTATTTTCCTTTTTAGCCTTCACCATCTCAAAATGAGGTAATGACTCAAGACCAATAGAAGGAATAAAAGTTTTTAACTCTTCTAATGTATTAATATGATGCTCGGCTATTTTCTTAAAAGGAGAATGCGCTTCCCACATGGGACTATGAGGATAGTAGACAGGAAAAGAATTAACAGTGCTTAAATCTTGAGCTACCAAAAAACAATAAGAATGTGAAGGATTACCAAACTTGGCTGCGATCGCACGATCACATTTACTAAAAGCTTGAGACTTAGCGATTATATCAGAAGAACAATAGGGAAAAATTAAGCTTTCTGCTTCTTTTTGGGTAGCTTCTACCCAAAAGGTGTCAATAGGTTCGCTTTCTAGTCTAGCAAGGGTGCATTGAGTCCAATATAGTCTAATTAGCATCTTGTGGTTGAATGTTAAGAAAGTGTATTTTTTTTATCTTTCCCAAAATCAATCGGAAATTCGACCTGTTGAATCAAGATTTTTTTCATTTTATACTCCAACTGACAACTATTCGGTGATAACCTGATAGCTGATATCTAAAAGCGAATAGCTGACATGGGAATGGATCGTCGAACTTTCTTACAACAAGCTGCACTAGCGTTAGTTTCTGTAGGAGTATCAGAAACAGGAATTAATTTACTCAGTAAAAATTCTCGGTTTGGCGGATGGCTAAAACCCTATATAGAGACTTTGGCACAATCTACTAATCGTAAATTAGCCTTGTTAGTAGGTATTAATGAATATTCGCATAAAGCTCACTTACATGGTTGTGTTAATGATGTAGAGTTACAAAAGGAGCTTTTGATTCATCGTTTTGGCTTTAAGCCTCAAGATATTTTTACCTTAAAAGATCGCAAAGCTACCAGAGAAAATATTGAAACCGCCTTTATCGAACATCTTCGCGAACAAGTTGCGGATGATGATGTGGTGCTGTTTCACTTTAGCGGTTATGGCTCTCAAGTCAAAATTGACGATGATAAGTTAGCAAATAGTTTAGTACCCATAGATGCGAATATCCCCAATAAAGGTAATCCCGCAGCTAACGATTTATTACAAGATACTCTATTTTACTTAGGGCGATCGTTAAAAACTGATAATCTGATCGCAGTATTAGATACCAGTTTCCAAACTACCAAAGAAATTTTACAGGGTAATTTTAGGGTACGTTCTGATTCTGAAGTAGCAGAGCGTCCCAGTCCAGAAGAACTGGCTTTTCAGTCACAATTACAAAGAAATCTCGCAGGACAGGGTATACCCTATAGCAAGGAGTCTACTAATCCAGGGATTTTATTATCTGCTGCGGAACAAAATCAAATCGCATTAGAAGGAACATGGGATAATTTTAGTGCTGGTTTGTTAACTTATGCTTTAACCGAGTACTTGTGGCAAACTACACCCAAAACGAATATTCAGGTTGCGCTCCAACAAACAGCTAATAGTGTCAGTAGTTGGAGTGAAAAACAACAGCAACCAAAAGTTACAGGTAAAATTAAATCCGATCTAGCTAATAATGCCTTAGCGCAACAATCACCAGGGGAAGGTTTTGTTAAAAGTATAGATTCCAAAGGAATGGTTAATTTACAGCTAACCGCTTTATCTTTTGCTTTGCTAGATGCTTATCAAGAAGAATCTTGTTTTACCTTGGCTGAGTCCACAGAGAACAATATGTTACAATTGCGATCGCGCGAAGGTATCATGGCAAAAGCGCAGTTACTCAAAAAATCCAGTTCAGTAGACAAAGATTCTCTGGTCAATCAATCCGTACAAGAAGCAATCAGAATTCTACCCCGCAACTTAGGCTTAAACGTTGCTTTAGATAACCATCTCGAACGCATTGAGAGGGTAGATGCTACCAGTGCTTTCGCTAATGTTCCCTCCATAAAAGCAGCAGCTACCGCAGGAGAAGACTATGCAGATTGCTTACTGGGGAAAATTCCCCTCATGGTAGATAAAAAAATAGAAGGGGATTCCCAGTCTACAGAAAAATCATCTCATAGCTATGGTTTATATACCCCTAGAGGTAAATTAATCCTCAATACCCCAGGAGAAGCCAAAGAAGTAGTAAAACTAGCTGTTAGTCGTTTAGAACCCTATTTTAATAAATTATTAGCAGCGAAATGGCTAGAATTAACCGTCAATGATAACTCTTCTACTATTCCCGTATCTGCCACTTTAGAATTAGTAGGTAAAAATTACACCCTAATAGAAAAAAATTCCCTTCGCGCTGCTACTAAATTACAATTGAAGCGAAATATTCCTACCTTAGAGCGTAGTTCAGAAATCAAACTAAAAATTGACAATCAAAGCGATCGCGATTTATATGGCATCATAGTAGGAGTAGATAGTGAGGAACAATTTATTACCCTCTATACCCCTCAAAAATTAACCGCCAAAGACAAAAATACTATTCCCGATAATCTCAAAATTGCTGCAAAAAATCAGATCGCAATTCCCCAGAATAGCAAATCTTGGAAATGGAAAGTTTCTCAACCTCTTGGTATTGCTAAAATATATTTAATATTGGGAATTAAACCTTTTGCAAATACTCTTGATTTAGTGTCTCAACAACCCACTGTTAAATCGGATGGACAACAAATTTTTAATTTATCAAATCCTTTGGAAATAGCAACAGCAATTTTACAAGATTTACATGGTAGTAGTGCTGTTAATGCAGAAATTATTTCTTCTACCACCGATGTTTATGCTTTGGATGTTAACAATTGGACAAGTCTCCAATTTGTTTATGATGTTGTTTAAAGTCCAAGATCGAGGATGAATGAATAGTAACAGTAACACATGATAAATGATAACTAATAAGGTGATAGCTGATTATGGAAGTTGCCATTCAATCTTTAATTAATCCCTGGATCGAACAACACCCTTTTATTGCTTGGCTATTGCAACATCCCATAATCTCTTTAGTTAGTTTATTTTTAATCGTAGTTTTGCTGTTTCGCCTTTTTTCTGCAATCGCTCAATTATTAGATAGATTGTGGATTTGGTTATTAAAATCTCCTGTTTTATTAATAAAATCTCTATTAGGTCTTAAAAAAGAATCGCCAGAAATAGCAGCCATAATTAATAGTAATGACTTAGCTATCGATCCAGAAAAAATTACTCAGATTATTCAACAATTAGAAATTATTAATCAACAACAAAAACAAATTATGGAAGATATTGCTGTTTTAAAACAAAAACAAGATAATTCTGTTGTGAATTAATCGTCATCAGAAAACTGTATAGTTTTTGATCTCTGGCTTGGTGACCTTCACATTTAGCGTTAATTAACCCTACCTATCTTGGCTCATTGTGTCATCAAATTTTTATCAATTACCACCATTATTAGTACCAGGAGATACAGTAAAAGCGATCGCTCCTAGTGGTGCATTAAAAGAAACAGCAGCTTTGGAAGCAGGATTGAATATTTGGCGATCGCATGAATATAAGGTAAAGTTCGGACTGAACTATAATAAGCGTTTTGGCTACTTAGCAGGAGACGACAATATTAGAAGACAAGCTTTACAGGATGCTTGGCAAGATCCAGAATGTCAAGCCATCCTGTGTATTAGAGGAGGTTATGGTGGCGCAAGACTGTTAGAAAATTGGCAATGGGATTTACCATCAATTAAACCCAAATGGATAATCGGTTTTTCTGATGTCACGGCTCTTTTATGGAGTTTAGCAACAGTCAAGATCGCTAGCTTACACGCTCCTGTTTTAACTACCCTAGCCCAAGAACCTCAATGGTCACAAGAGAGGATGTTTAACTACCTGCAAACAGGTAAACTCGACCCCTTACAAGGTAAAACATGGCAAGGAGGTACAGCATCAGGTATCTTACTTCCTGCTAATTTGACCGTAGCTACTCATTTATTAAAAACTCCTCTACAACCTTCTTTTGATGGGGTAATTCTCGTCCTAGAAGATGTCACAGAGTATCCTTACCGTATCGATCGGATGCTAACCCAATGGCGACTGATGGGAGCATTTGCCAGAGTTAAAGGCATTGCTCTAGGAAGATTTAGCCGTTGCGAGCCATACCCAGGAAGTAATAGCTGGACTGTGGAAGAAGTATTACGCGATCGCTTTACAGACTTAAATATTCCCATAGTTGCCGATCTTCCCTTTGGACATGATGGCGCAAATGCAGCACTACCAGTAGGACAAAAAGTTACACTCGATGGTGATTCAGGAAAACTGATGTTTGATGAATAAGAAAGTGACGCGCTTTGAGAGGACTGGAAATAATTTTCTTTTTGATACTAAATATGTATTTGTTCGATAAATTATTATGAAACTACAAATTTTAAGTAATAAATGTTAGGTGTTAAATAGTAAATGTTTAAAAATTAGGAAGTCAAAAAGATGCCCCACACTATTGTTACTGATGTCTGTGAAGGCGTAGCAGATTGCGTTAGTGCTTGTCCTGTGGCTTGTATTCATGAAGGACCTAGTAAAAATGCCAAAGGCACAGACTGGTACTGGATTGACTTTGCTACCTGTATCGATTGCGGTATCTGTTTACAGGTATGCCCTGTTGAAGGAGCAATTATTGAAGAGGAAAGACCAGACTTGCAAAAAACTCCTCAGTAAGTGTGCGTATAAATATACAAGTTTTAATGGATATAGCGGTTGATAATTGGCTCTTAGTGTAGTAAAAATACTGAGTATTCACACACACTGATTTCCCTTATCTCGCTTTGAACAATTACTCTCACTTGGTAGTTTTGCTGACTAGCATTTCCTTTTTGGGCTGCCTCCCATTAGCGATCGCAACAGAACAAGTCTCCCTAGACTACGAAAATAGTAGAATCAACGGTTTAAACCATAATAAAAGTCAACTTATGAGTTATGATACCGATTTTTCTCGAATAAATTCCCGAAACGTCTCTGGAGAACTTAATGCGATCGCTAATAACGATCCAGTTACTGCGCTTCTAGATGAAAAATCAAAAGTAGAAGTTAAAACCACAACTAAACCCCAATCACCACTGATCTCTAACAGTACAATTGCCCTAGTTAAAGAGTTTGAAGGTTTTCGCTCTGCTGCTTATTTAGATACTGATGGAACTCCGATTATTGGCTATGGTCAATCGCGAATTGATGGCAGAAAAGTCAGACTCGGCGATTATATTTCTTATCCTGTAGCCGATGCAGCTTTGAAAGCAGAATTAAAAACCATTCAAAAAGAAATTTTATCTGTAATCAAAGTAAACTTAAACAGCAATCAGCTAGGTGCAGTGACTTCCTTGGCTTTTAATACAGGAGTTCATTCGATCAAAAAGAGTACCCTGGTCAGAAAAATCAACCAACAAGACTACAATGGTGCAGCCAAGGAATTTTTACGTTGGGACAAAGGCAAGATTCGTGGACAACTTGTCCGAATTCAAGGTCTTACCAGACGTAGAAATCGAGAAAAACAGTTATTTTTAACCCCTACTACACCTTCTGTAGCTTTTGTTCAAGAGTCTTAAAATTAGCTCGCTTGCCCTTATCTTGCGATAAGCTTGGAGCTTAAAGCTGTTAGCTAGTTAAATCAAATTGGTTTGAACCAAAATAGTCATTATTAAGTAAGGTGGGTTGCATTGCTGCCCACCTTTATGTGTTGAGAGTAATGATTAAAATGTTGAATGATAGAAAAAAGACAACTAAACCAACGCCAGTAGATTTTGGACTCATCGAACTCGCGTTAATTAAGCAAAAGAATAATGAGCAAAAATCAAGCAAAAGTAGAACCTATATCAGGGGGAATATCTTGTAATCTGCCATTTCCTACAGCTTGCACAGCTTCTCTGAGATTAACATCATTAGTATAGATTGCTCTACCTACGATCGCACCAGTAACACCTATTGGCTCTAACGCGAGTAAGCTAAGTAAATCGGTTAAAGAGCTAACACCTCCAGAAGCAATTACAGGAATCTCAATTGCATTAGCTAACTCTCTTAAAGCGTCCATGTTAGGCCCTGACATAGTACCATCACGATGGATATCTGTATATATAATCGCAGCAGCACCAGCTTTTGCCATCCTTTGTGCCAAGTCTACTGCTTGCACTTCTGAAGTTTCTAACCAGCCTCTGGTGGCTACTTTACCATTACGAGCATCAATACCGACTACTATCTGTTTTGGCAATTCTTGGCACCATTGGGCAACTAGCTCTGGTTTTTCTACTGCTACTGTACCAACAATACCCCTTTGTACTCCTAAGTTTAACAGACGGAAGATACTATCGCGATCGCGTAATCCGCCTCCTACCTGTACGGGAATGGATATCGCTTTTACAATTGCTTCTATTGCTGATAAATTAGTAGTTTTTCCCTCTTTTGCGCCATCTAAGTCCACTAGATGAAGTCTAGTTGCGCCTTGCTCTTCCCAGTTACGAGCCACAGCGACAGGATTATCGTTAAAAATTTCTGATTGAGCATAGTCCCCTTGATAGAGACGCACACATTTACCATCTAGTAAGTCAATTGCAGGGATAACTTCCATTGTTTGCTGATCGATCTTTTGCTTGAGAGAATATGAATTATATCAGTCTTCTGCTAGTTTTCCCCTTAACTGTAGAGTAGTTCTTTGGGATTGACGCAAAAAGTTGCGGTCTTGAGTACGATTAATGAGCTTTATTCTACTTATTCTACTATATGGCTACTCTTTTTTTTTGGGCAACAGAACCGAGTTTTCTCCCATATTGCAAACAATTAAATTTTTAATTTTTGTAACAAATTGCGTAAGAGTCTATTAGAGGACTGAAATTTTACATAGGCAAAAAAATCATACTTTTAAATTATTGATTTAGTCAGGCTATGTCACAAAAGGACTTCTTAGACAATAAATATCAAGAAAGCAAAACTGTAGGAAAATATCTGACACCTTTTCAGCGCGAGTTGCTGCA
>NZ_LR213913.1 GCF_900659865.1 Hyella patelloides LEGE 07179 | reverse complement strand
TTAACTGACATTCCGCAGATAATTTTCTCAAGGAAATAATTAAATGAATTTGCTTGAATATAGCCGTTTATAGCAATCGCCAATCTTCAAAAACACCAAATAATATATTAGTTCTTATTCTGTTTCTAAAATCGCTGTATTCTCTATCTCTTAAAGTGTGTAGACTAAATTGCTCAAAAAATCACGAAGAAATTAAATTTTTCTGCGGAATGTGAGCATTAACTAACGTACTGCTATTAATAATTTTGGGTGTTGGTAAATCGGAGTATAAAAATAGAAAAGCATAATATACATGATTTTCTTTCTCTGAGATCGAAAAAAACAGCAACGGGCAATAAGCCACGAGCCACGAACCAGATAGTTATTTATTTCATACCTCTGTTTCACCAGTGCCTAATTTTGATTTACCCCTTACTTGTTCCCCAATTACTAACAACGAACGACGACGGACGATAAACCACAAACCAGAAACCAAATGAAAACATCTAACGCAGTTTCGAGAATTACAGACAATTTACAGGAGTTATTTAAAGCCAAATTAGCTTCAGGAGATGCCTATATCCGAATTCAAATCACCTCAGACATGACAGCATTACTGTCTATGGAACAGGTACAAGAGTCCTTAGTAATTGATACAGAAAAGATAACCTCTTTGCCTAGTATGCCAGAATCGGCTATTGGCATTATGAGTTCTCGTAACCGCGTTTTTTGTGTTTTTGATTTAGCTCAACTACTCGCTTTACCTTCTTCACTAGGTTCGCCTCGCCAATATCAAGTTATAGTGTTGCAAACCATTGAAGAACAACCTATTTATATAGGATTAGCCGTTACCCGCCTTCAAGGTATGGTGCGTTTACCAGTAGAAAAAATTCAGTCTTCTTTGGATGCTTTCCCTTCTGAGTTAGCCTCTTATCTGAGTGGTGCAGTAATAGAAGAAGAAACCGTGATTCCCATATTAGAGTTCAACAGTATCTTCAAAGCTTTAGCTCAACTTAATGAATAAAGCATTATTGGATAGTATTGCCCGCCCTCTCACCATGCATTTATTGAATATATAGACAGAGTCAATTGTCTAAACGTGTAATATTCCCTACTCCCTATTCCTAATCAGTTAATTTAATTTTGTCCATTTTTCCAACCACTGATTTGTTGACAAAGTAGGTAGCTATAAATAGATGTCCAGCCAAAACAAAAGAAAATGAAGTCAGATTTGATTGTCTTGTCAGCTCTTACTTATTACTTAATTACTTATTACTTATTACCTACCCAAACCATTATCTGATTAATTAAACCCACCCACATAATATAAATATTTATCCTGATTGCTATGACTAAAAAACCAGAACTTACCTCATCACCATCACTCCTAACTTCTACTACTCAATCTAACCCTAACCAAATTAAAAAAGTTAGCCCTCTGCGTAGTCGCTTGCTGACCACTCTTTTACCTACGGTATTAGTCCCTCTCTTTATAGCTAGTTTTATTGGAGATAAGACCGTAGAGCGTGAGGCGAAAACTGAAATTATTAATGAACTTGAGGAAGATACTGTCTTGGCAAGTCAGACATTTGCAACTTTCCTGCGAGACTCTTTTAAAACTATGGATTTGGTAATTGCCAACCCTGACGTAGTTCCAACTCTGCAAGCTGGTAATGAACAGACTGAGGAACAACAATTAACTCAAAAGTCTATTGAAGAACTAGAAAAACAGTTTGCTACTATTAAATCGTTAAAAACCAATGAAGATCTCGATCGATATCTACGAAAGGTAGTTAGATATAGCCCTATAGCAGAAACCTATTTTACCCAGCGTAATGGCTTTAATATTGCCTATAGTAATCCTCCTGATGATTTTGTTCAGAGTGATGAAGATTGGTGGCAAACCACCAAAGAAGAGCGACGAAGTGTATTAAAAACGGGTTTTGATGATTCCATACAAACCAATGTAATTGAGTTATCTGATGTAGTCAGAAACCCTCGTACTGGGGATTTTCTGGGAGTACTGAAATCTAATGTTGCAGTGGATAGCTTTAATACCGATATAGATAACTTATATGGAGAAAGAAAACAAGATTTTCAACTTCAAATTATTGACTTAAGTAACAATTTTATTATAACCAACTTGGATTATAGAGATTTAGAATCTCACGCCAGAGGACACCAAGTAATTAATTCAGACCATGATGAAAACCAGACAGAAACTTCAAAAATGATTGGCAGTGAACCTATTGTGCAAGTAGCTCAAACTCTATTAGAAGTGGCCAATAAAGATTTGAGTTTAGAAAAAGCACAACAGCTAATTAACCAGCAAGCAAGCTTTTCTGAAGTTAGTCTTAATGTTATCCAAGATCAAATATTTTCGGAAACTGTTGTAACCGCTTTATTAAGATATCAAAATCAACTTTATAGTTTTTCTACTATTCCTAAGACTAATTTTATTTCTCTTGGTGTAATAGATTATCAGGTGATAGAAAGCACGGGGGATAATCTGCAAAAAGTATTTGTCTTAACAGCTATTATTCTAGGTATTGTGTCTTTACTGATTATTCTTTTTTTGGCACAACAAATTACTAAACCGTTAATTAATTTATCCAACACAACTCAAAAAGCAGCAGCAGGTAATTTAGATATTCAAGCAAACCTCGAAGGTGCTTTGGAAACTAGAACCTTAGCAAACAACTTTAATTATCTGGTCAAACAGGTTAAAGAATCTATACAAAGCCAAAAAGCTTTAGCAGAAGAACAACGCCAAGGGAAAGAACAGCTAGAAACGGCAATTGTTAATCTCTTAGATGATGTCCAAGATGCCACAGATGGAGATTTGACAGTCAGAGCTAACTTAGACTCCATGGAATTAAGTACGGTTGCTGATTTATTTAACGCCATTATCGATAACTTGCAAGAGATTGCACTTGAGGCGAGACAATCTACCAGCCAAGTAGAAGATTCTCTAAAACAAAATGAATCTGCAATTCGTTTATTAGCCGAACAAGCTATTACTGAAGCGGAAGAAACCCGCGATACATTGATTTCTGTAGAGCAGATGTCTCAATCGATTCAGGCGGTAGCCGAAAACGCCAACCAAGCAGAAAAAATTGTCGATGATACTTACAATACAGTGTTGAACAGTACCAGCAATATGGACTTAACTGTAGATAGTATTCTTACTCTGCGGACTACAGTAGGGGAAACAGCTAAAAAAATGAAGCGTTTAGGAGAATCATCGCAAAAAATATCCCAAGCAGTCTCTTTTATTGAAGATATAGCCTTAAAAACTAATATTCTAGCGATTAATGCCACTGTTGAAGCGGGACGAGCAGGAGAATATGGGGAAGGCTTCACCATCGTAGCAGAACAAGTAGCAGCCTTAGCAGAACAATCCGCCACCGCAACTAAAGAAATTGCCAGTATTGTCGCAACCATTCAATCAGAAACCCAGGAAGTAAACCAAGCGATGGAATCAGGTACAATCCAGGTAGTGGAAACAACACGCCTCATAGAATCTACCAAAGATAGTTTGGAGCTAGTACTAGAAAAATCCCAAGTAATTAATCAGTTGATAGAATCAATTTCTCAAAGTACAGTTTCTCAGGCTGATACATCTCAAAATGTTACCAACCTCATGCAGAAAATTGCCCAACTATCAGAAACTACATCTAAATCTTCTCAGGAGGTTGCACAATCAATTGTCGAAACAGCACAGGTTGCTGCCAAACTACAGTCTACAGTAGCTCAGTTCAAAGTAGTTGAATCTGCTTAGATTTTTCTTTAGTCATAAAAATTTTAGTTGACTATTATTCAAAGATTACCACTAAGGGCAATACGATCTTTAAAACAAAAGTTATCGCTAAAGTGTGATTTTGGACAAACTATATAAATTTAAATGACTGCGATTTCAATTATTACAAGAAGAGACTTTGCTAAATATTCCGCTTGCTTTGCTCTTAATTTGAGCCGATCCAATTACGCCAAAAAAAATAAATTAATACTGATAGCTATGCTAATAACCACAAATATCAACTCAGCTGTAGATAATATTTTTAACTTAAGGTAATAATCTTGAGCAAATAAATATATAAATATAAGTACTCACATATTTTTATAATTGCTATGACTACTGAACAAGAAGCTCCAAATTTATCATCAGCATCAATTTCTTCTACAAAATCCGTAGCTGATGACTTTGAAGGACTTAATAACTTACGCAATCGCTTGTTGAGTGTGGTTTTACCATCAGTATTAGTTCCTCTGATTATTGCTAGTGGTGTCGGATATGTTATTACAGAAAATCGCGCTAAAGCTAAAGTTATCGAAAAGCTTGAATCTGATACTCTTTTAGGAGGTAAAACATTTGCGACTTTTATCCGAGACTCTTTTAATATAGCCAATGTGGTAGTTGCTAATCCTGAAGTAACTCAAGCTATGCAAGCTGGCAGCAAAGAAGCTGAAGAACAACAACTAGCTCAAAAACCTATCGCTGACGTAGAAAAAAACTTTGCTGACACCAAATTATTGATAACTGATGTTCGCCTAAATAACTTTTTAGACAAAATAGCTGAATCAACTCAAATCACTGACATTCTGATTACTGAGCGTAATGGCTTTAATGTTGCTTTTAGAGGTCAATTTGATAATTTTGTCCACAGCGACAAAGAGTGGTGGCAAGAGACGAAAGAAGAGGGAAGAGAACTAATTGAACCTGATGAATTAGAGGAGCAGGAATTGGCAGTATCTGATGAATCAGAAGAGTCTGATGAATCAGAGGGAGAGAACTTCATGGCTTTTTCTCAAGTAGTACAAGACCCTCTATCTGATGAATTTTGGGGCATAATTATGGTCAAGATTCCATTAGCAAGGTTAAATTCCGATCTTACTGCATATCTTTATGCAAAAAGCAGCCAACCTTCTCAATTTCAAATTTTTGAGTCTGACAGTCTTGAAATTCTAACTAATATCGACAATATAGAAAAATCTAACGAACCTCAAACAATAAATTTAGAAGATATTGAAGTATCTGGTAGAGAATCCATCATACAGGTAGCTCAAGTTTTAGTAGAAACTGCGGAAAATTCTTTAAGTTTAGAAGAAGCTCAAAAGTCAATTGCTCAATTGGGCTTTTCTGACGTGCGTCTTCGCCAAGAAGATATCTTTTCTGAAACAAATATCATTGCTTCATTAAGATATCAAGACAAAATATATAGTATAGCTACTATTCCTGGGACTGACTTTGTATCTAGCAGTGTAGTAAGTTACGATTTGGTAGCCGATGCAGGGCGGAATTTACTATTAGTATTTGTTTTAACTAGTATTACTCTAGGTGCTATTGCTTTAAGATTTGTTTTTGCTTTTACACAGAGATTATCTAAACCTTTAATTGAACTATCAGGAAAAAATCAACAGGTTAGAGAATTACTTCAACAACAAACAGTTTTGTTAGAACAGCAAACAGTCTTAACTAACAAACAACGTCAAGAAAAAGAACAATTAGAAACCGCAATTTATACCCTAATAGATGAAATTTCTGATGCCACAGAAGGAGATTTAACTGTTAGAGCCAACCTAGAATCAGTGGAGTTAAGTACCGTTGCCGATCTCTTCAATGCCATTATTAGTAGCTTACAGGAGATTGCCATTGAAGCCAGACAATCAACCACTCAAGTAGAGACTTCTTTAAAACAAAATGAAAATATCATTCGTTTGTTAGCAAAACAAGCTATTACTGAAGCCCAAGAAACTCGCAAGACATTAACATCTGTGCAACAAATGTCGCAATCGATTCAAGAAGTTGCTCGCAACGCCAATCAAGCAGAACAAATAGTTGACGATACTTACAAAACCGTTTTAAATAGTACGGAAAATATGGACTTAACTGTAGAGAGTATTCTTAATCTACGGACTACAGTAGGGGACACAGCCCACAAAATGAATCGTTTAGGAGCATCATCGCAAAAAATAGCCCAAGCACTGTCTTTTATTGAAGAAATTGCCCTCAAAACCAACGTCTTAGCCATTAATGCTCGTAATGAAGCCCACCGTGCAGGAGAATATGGTCAGGGATTTGCTGCCGTAGCAGAACAAGTAGGTATCTTAGCAGAACAATGTAGCACAGCAACTCAAGAAATTTCCAGAATTGTCACTACAATTCAAGCCGAAACCCAGGAAGTCAGCCAAGCCATGAAATTAGGTACAACTCAGGTAGCAGAAACTACACGCCTTGTAGAATCAACTAAAGAAAGTTTGAGCTTAATGTTAGAAAAATCTCAAGCAATCAACCAGTTAATGGGTTTGATTGCCCAAAGTACCATTTCTCAGACAACTACATCTCAAAACGTGACTAACCTGATGCAAAAAATTGCTCAACTATCAGAAGTTACATCCAAATCTTCTCAACAGGTAGCCCAATCGATTGGGTCAACCGCACAAGTTGCTGCCAAACTACAGTCTACGGTAGCTCAGTTTAAAGTAACTGAATAAATTTAGTTATCAGTTATTAGATCTACTATTTCTCTATTTTTTATGGTAAACCACCAAGATTATTTATTTAGATATTAAACATATGAAAATTCCATTTTTTCAGAGCTTACGTTTTCGGATGCCAGTAACCTTAGTCTTTTTAGGAGTAATTCCCCCAATTTTGATCGGTATTGGATTTGCTAGTTTTCGTGCTACTAAAATCATCCACAACGATGCTGAAAAAATCATCGGGCTAGAAACTGCAAAATTGCAAGGTGTTGTATCGCAATGGATAGAAATGAATGTTTTGGCACTGAAAAATTTGTCAGAACAGCCAGCTATTGTCAGTTTGGATGCTCAGCAGCAAAAGCCTGTTTTAGAAAAAATTGTTAGTAATTACGAACATCTTTACTTGGCAATTACTACTGATTTGAATGGAATGAACCTTGCTCGTAGTGACAATCAATCTCTCAAAAAATATAGCGATAGACAATGGTTCCAGGGTACTATGGCTGGCAAGGATATCACCTATCAATCATTGACAAGTCGCACGACAAACAAACCTGCTGTGTGTATGTCTACGCCAATTTTACAACAAAAAATTGTTCAAGGCGTAACTGTGATTTGTAGTAGCGTGGATGCAATCGCTGCACAGGTAGCAAACATAAATGTGGGAGAAACTGGTGTGGCTATCATTGTAGATAATAATGGTCAAGTAGTAGCACATTCAAATTCTGAATTGATATCAGGAGACACTTTAGTAAATTTGAATAATTACCCTCCCGTAGCTAATATTATTGCGGGAAACGAAGGCAATTTTATCTTTGTTGATGAAGCAGGAATAGAATGGATAGCTCACGGCAAATTATTAGATAATGATTGGGCTGCGATTACACTACAGCATACAAACGAAGCTTTTTTTGCAGAACAACAATATCAACAAATTGCGATCGCTTCTATAGTTATTGTCATTTTGATTACAAGTATCTTGACTTCGATTATTGCTAGTAGTGCGGTGAAACCTCTAATTAATCTGACGAATGTTTCATTGAAAGTTGCCGAAGGAGATTTTAGCAACACAGTAAAAAGCGATCGCGATGATGAAATTGGAATTTTGGCTGATGCTTTTAATCAGATGGCGCAACAATTACAAGAATCATTTGCAACTTTGGAAACTAAAGTTAACGAACGTACTGTTCAGCTAAGTCAAGCAAAAACACAGTTAGAAACCGCAATTTATATCCTAATAGATGAAATATCTGATGCCACAGAAGGAGATTTAACCGTTAGAGCCAACCTAGAATCAGTGGAGTTAGGTACAGTTGCCGATTTATTCAATGCCATTATTGGTAGCTTACAAGAGATTGCCATTGAAGCCAGACAATCAACCATTCAAGTGGAGAACTCTTTGAAGCAAAATGAATCAGCGATTCGTTTGTTGGCTCAACAGGCTATTGCCGAAACTCAGGAAACTCGCAAGACATTGGTGTCCGTTCAACAGATGTCACAATCGATTCAAGAAGTGGCTCACAACGCTAACCAAGCAGAACAAATCGTTGACGATACTTACAAAACCGTTTTAAATAGTACGGGAAACATGGACTTGACTGTAGATAGTATTCTTACTCTACAAACTACAGTAGGAGAATCAACCAAGAAAATGAAGCGTTTAGGAGAATCATCGGAAAAAATAGCCCAAGCACTCTCTTTTATTGAAGAAATTGCCCTGAAAACTAACGTCTTAGCCATTAATGCTCGTACTGAAGCCCATCGTGCTGGGGAGTACGGACAGGGATTTGCAGTGGTAGCCGAACAAGTGAGTGTCTTAGCCGAGAAGTGTAGCACAGCAACTCAAGAAATTGCCAGAATTGTCACCACAATTCAAGCCGAAACCCAGGAAGTCAGCCAAGCGATGAAATCAGGTACAACCCAGGTAGCAGAAACTACACGCCTTGTAGAATCGACTAAAGACAGTTTGAACTTAGTGTTGGAAAAATCCCAAGCAATCAACCAGTTAATGGGTTCGATTTCCCAAAGTACCATTTCTCAAGCAACGACATCCCAAAGTGTTACTAGCCTAATGGAAAAAATTGCTCAACTCTCAGAAACGACATCCAAATCTTCTCAACAGGTAGCAAAATCGATTGGCTCAACAGCACAAGTTGCTGCCAAACTACAGTCTACGGTAGCTCAGTTTAAAGTAACTGAATAAGATTCATCAGTTCTTAATTATCAATTATTCAGTAAGCCATTAGCTATCGACAAATAACAACAAATAACAACAAACAACGAGCAAACAACAACCGTTAATCTTTCAGAAATTTACTATGGATACAGAACAACAGATTCGCCTTAATTTTCTTGATGAAGCTGAAGAGTATTTCGATAAAATGGAATCTAATCTTTTAGGATTAGCCAATACAGAAATCGATCCTCAACAAGTAGACTTAGTATTACGCTCTGCTCACTCCATTAAAGGGGGTGCTGCGATGATGGGTTTTAGCACTTTAAGTAAAGTTGCCCATCGTTTAGAAGATTTTTTGAAAATTCTACGGGTTCGCCATACTTCTGGTCAAATTACAACAGAAGTAGAAACGCTATTGCTCCAAAGTGTTGATTGTTTGCGAGATATTAGCGATCTTAATCGTCAGGGGATAGAGGTTACAGAGGATGAAGTTAGCGATCTTGAAGAGAGCCACTTCGCGGAGCGCACTAGACCTATTTTTGACCGCTTAAAGGAACATTTAGGAGAGTTAGAAGCAGCCGACGAAGATGCTTTGATGTCTCAAGATGAGGATGTCGATCCTGCTTTAATGATCTTTGAAGAGGGTGTTGATACGGTTTTAGACCGCTTTGAAAATCAACTGCAACAGTTAAATGTTACAGAACTAGCTGAAGAATTAGTGGATACCGCCGAAGAGTTAATCGGCTTTGGTAACATGGCAAATCTCGAACCTTTCATCGAGCTATGCAAATTAGTTCAACAACAAGCAGCAAGTCTATCGTCACAGGAGATGACATTTTTAGCAGACAAGGCTTTAAAAACTTGGAGGAGATCCCACGCTTTAGTGTTACGGGGACGTATTGAAAAATTACCTTCTTATTTAGAAGGCTATGAGTCAGTTAATTCAGACTCTAATAGTGTTACCGCGATCGACTATTTAGAAGACGATGCTTTAGAATTGAGTGGCTTACAGTCAGCATTTGAAGAAGAAGAATCAGTTGCAGCAGATTTCGATCCTTTAGAAGACGATGCTTTAGAACTGAGTGGCTTACAGTCAGCATTTGAAAAAGAAGAATCAGTTACAGCAGATTTCGATCCTTTAGAAGACGATGCTTTAGAACTGAGTGGCTTACAGTCAGCATTTGAAAAAGAAGAATCAGTTACAGCAGATTTCGATCCTTTAGAAGACAATGCTTTAGAACTGAGTGGCTTACAGTCAGCATTTGAAAAAGAAGAAGAATCAGTTGCAGAACCACAAACCATCAGTAAACCAGAAACAAAATCCTCTTCAGCACAAAGGAAAACTCAATCCGTAGACAAGATGGTGAGAGTTCCAGCTACTCAACTAAAACAATTTAACAATCTTTTTGAGCAATTAATCTTAGATCGCAATACTATTAACTTGCAAATACAACAGTTCCAAAACGTTATTACTTTAATGAACGAAAGAATGACCCGAATGGAGCGTTCTAATACTCAGTTAAAAAAATGGTATGACCGAGCTTCTATCGAAGGACTCTTGAATAGTCAAGAACTACAAATACAGACACCAGCTATCTCATCAAATAGCAATAGCAAGTTTGTTACAAGAAATAATCAACAAGACCGTTTCGACACCCTAGAAATGGATCGCTACAGTGACGTTCACCTAATTTGTCAAGAACAAATAGAAACTATCGTTCAATTACAAGAAGTTGCTACAGACATCGAATTAGGATTACAAGAAATTAACCAAACGATTCGTAACCTGAATTACACTACAAAATCGATGCAAGGTAACGTAACCCGTACTCAAATGTTACCCTTTGCCGAAATAGTAAAACGTTTTCCCAGAGTTATTCGCGATCTCAATCTTCAGTTTAATAAACAAGTTGAGCTAA
Source organism: Hyella patelloides LEGE 07179 (assembly GCF_900659865.1). Lineage (GTDB taxonomy): Bacteria > Cyanobacteriota > Cyanobacteriia > Cyanobacteriales > Xenococcaceae > Hyella > Hyella patelloides. Next base: position 7,232 of record NZ_LR213913.1, on the reverse strand, counting down.
AAATTATCGGCGAAAACACCTTATTAGATCGTTCTGTTGTTGAAGCTCTTAGTGACCCCTTAATGCATCTGTTACGGAATTCTTTTGACCACGGGATAGAAGACTCCCAAACTCGAATTACTGCTGGTAAACCCTCATCAGGAACAATTACTATTCAAGCAAGCAACCAAGGAACTTACACTGTCATTACCCTGAGCGATGATGGTGGTGGTATTTCTCTCGATAAAATAAAAAATCGTGCCATGCAGATGGGAATTCCGCAATCTGAAATTGACCAAATACCAGAAGCCGATCTACTTAACTTTATCTTTGAGCCTGGATTTAGTACTGCCAAACAGGTTACAGAGCTTTCAGGTAGAGGTGTGGGGATGGATGTAGTTCGCACCAATCTCCAAGAAATGCGTGGTGATGTGCGGGTGGCTACCAAGCTAGGAAAAGGCACGAGCTTTACCCTCAGAATTCCTTTTACTCTATCTATTTTGAGGATCGCAGTTGTCGAGCAAGCTGGTATTATTTTTGCGATTCCTACCAATACCATCCGAGAGCTTTTACCCGTTGATTTGGCGACCATTACCACTACAGAGAACATCAAAAATCTGCTGTGGAATGAAACAGAAATGCCCCTTGTAGAAGCCGAAAAAATCTTAGTTTATCGTCGTGGTTCTCACAAAAGTATTAATTTAACTGGCAATCCTTCTGTAGACCGCAAAATGGCTTTAATAGTAGGGGATGGCACTTCATTTGCAGCACTACAAATTAGTCGTTTTTGGCATGAGGAAGAATCTACTATTAGACCTATTGATAGTCCGATTCCTTTACCGCCTGGGATCATTAGCTCCGTAGTTTTTGGTGATGGAAAAGTGATCCCTCTGGTCGATCCTTTTGTTCTAATCAAAGAATGTCTGGAAAATCAGTTTAATAGCGATCGCCAAATTCTCGACGATCCAGAAGTCAATAATAGCTCTACCATCACAACTATCTTAGTAGTGGATGACTCAATTAATGTGCGTCGTTACCTCAGTCTAACTTTAGAAAAAGCGGGATATAGAGTAGAGCAAGCCAGAGATGGACAAGAAGCAGTAGATAAATTAGTTGGTGGACTTGCTGTAGAAGCTGTAATTTGTGATATCGAAATGCCTCGATTAGATGGATATGGTGTTCTCGAAGAAATCAAAGAGCGACCAGAATTTGCCTATCTTCCTATCGCCATGTTAACTTCCCGTAGTAATGAAAAACATCGCAAACTAGCCATGAACTTGGGAGCATCTGCCTATTTCTCCAAACCCTATAACGAGCAGGAACTCTTAAATAAGATGGCAAACTTGGTAGAACAAGCCCAATTGCAACACAAAACAAATTAGTCTGCTCATATAGAGCGATCGCCAATAGATAATTTTTCTGTAACATCAATCATTAGATTGTCATAACCTCAGCAGATGTTCCATTAAACTGTTAAAGAACTATCGACCATACGGATATTTGTAAATGATAAACAAAAATACTATTTTTTTGCTGTTGCTGGTATTTATTCCCATTTCCATCGCAGGACATTTTTTAGACTGGGGAGCAACCACAGTTTTTATCACTGCGGGAATAGCTATTATCCCTTTAGCAGCCTACATGGGTAATGCTACCGAAGAAATTGCCGTAGTTGTTGGCCCTAATTTAGGAGGTTTACTTAATGCTACTTTTGGTAACGCTACAGAATTAATTCTGGCATTTATCGCTCTCAGAGGAGGCTTAATAGAAGTTGTTAAAGCAACAATTACAGGCTCAATTGTTAGCAACCTACTATTGGTAATGGGTTTTTCCATGCTTCTTGGTGGCTTACTTTATAAAGAGCAAGAATTTCAACCTACGGCTGCGAGAGTTAATGCTTCTTCAATGAATTTAGCCGTAATTGCTATTTTATTACCCACAGCAGTTGAATACACTTCATCTGGCATCGGCGACAAAACTTTACAGCAGTTATCCGTTGCGGTAGCAGTAGTTTTAATTTTCGTTTATGGATTAACTTTATTATTTTCCATGAAAACCCATTCTTATCTTTATGATGTAGGTGTCGCGGGAATGGAAGAAGCCAATGCTGAATCTCCAGAAAAGGAGCATAAAGTTAACCTACCTTTTTGGATTGGTGTTTTATTAGTAGTTACCCTTGTGGTTGCTATTGAATCAGAATTATTAGTTGATTCTTTAGAAGAAGCTACTTCCGAATTAGGATTAACTGCACTCTTTACAGGGGTCATAATATTACCCATTATTGGTAACGCAGCAGAACACTTTACCGCCGTCACTGTAGCAATGAAAAATAAAATGGACTTGTCTGTATCTGTAGCAGTGGGTTCAAGTTTGCAAATTGCTCTATTTGTAGCACCAGTATTAGTAATTGCTGGTTGGATTATCGGTCAACCGATGAATTTGAATTTTAATCCTTTTGAATTAGTAGCTGTGGCAGTTTCGGTATTGATTGCCAATTCTATTAGTTCTGATGGGGAATCTAATTGGTTAGAAGGTAGTTTGCTCTTAGCTACCTATGCAATTTTAGGGTTAGCCTTTTTCTTCCATCCAGTTGTAGAAGGATTGGGGTAGATCGGTAATCAGTAATCAGTAAACAGTTAGGTCTAATTTTGATTAGCAAGGGGTAGGCATCACAAGATGACTACCTTGTTTTTTTTGTTCTTTTTTATTAGGTGCGATCAAATCGTATCTTTTTTCCAAATGCTCGAGCGCTGAATATAATTAATTCCTGACTTTTTTGAGCGCAAGGCGCGGATACTTCTGGCTTCTGGTTGCCAATCTTCACAGTTAATTTGAATTATTCTTACCTACTTGTATATGAGGTTGTCTTAATTTTGGATCGAGAATCTTCTCAAAAATGACGGTTGATTATAATATTTAAACTTTTATTTATTGGCAGTACGCAGTAGTAGGGTATTTAATGAAGTCATAACTAATAACTAATTATTAAATTATGGACTCTAGTTTAATTCTTTCTAATATTTTAAATCCGCCAGTCTTATTTTTTTTCAGTGAAACTAGGGTAAGCCAAACTGCACTTTAGTAGTGTTTCATAAGTTAAGAAATTAAGTTGTTTTTTGCTAAATCTCAACTAATAAATCTATAGTTGATAACTTGTGAGAAGTATTTTTTAAATAGTTATGAGTGATTAAATTTACGTTAAATTTTCGATGAATTCAGCAGCAATTCAATTTTTATGCAACTTGTCAATGGTTTACACTTCAAAAACGTAAGAGGCGACTTATTTGGCGGAATTACCGCAGCCGTAGTGGCTTTACCTTTAGCATTAGCTTTTGGTGTTTCTTCTGGGGCTGGTGCGATCGCTGGTCTTTATGGAGCAATTTTAGTAGGCTTCTTTGCTGCTCTATTTGGCGGTACTCCTTCGCAAATTTCTGGCCCTACAGGGCCGATGACGGTGGTAGTTGCTACAGTATTTTCTACTTTGGTAGCAGGTAATCCCGATAATCTTCCCATAGCTTTTACAGTCATTTCTTTAGGGGGTTTGTTTCAAATTTTATTTGGAGTAATGCGGTTGGGTAAATACATTACTCTGATGCCCTATACCGTAATTTCGGGCTTTATGTCTGGAATTGGTTTAATTATTATCTTGTTACAAATTGGCCCTTTTTTAGGACATCCTGCTTCGGCTAATGTGATTGAGTCAGTCAGTCAATTTCCCGATTTTTTCCGAGATGCGAATCTTGCTGCTGCGGGTTTGGGACTTTTAACCTTGGCGATCGTTTTTTTGACACCTGCTCAATTAACTCGGTTGATTCCTTCTCCCCTACTAGCCCTGATTATCGGAACTTTAGTTGCGGTTTATTTTCTACCAGATCGAGACTTACGCTTAATTGGAGAAATACCCAGTGGCTTACCTAGTTTACAAATACCTCAATTCAATGCTGCTCAACTAAGAAACATCTTTGGTTATGGCTTGATGCTGGCGGTTTTAGGGTCGATTGACTCTTTGCTTACATCTTTAGTTGCTGATAATATCACCCATAGCCAACACAACTCAGATCGCGAATTAATTGGTCAAGGGATTGGTAATTTTATTTCTGGCTTATTCGGTGGGCTTCCTGGGGCGGGAGCAACTATGCGAACCGTAATTAATGTCAAAACTGGCGGTAAAACCCCGATTTCTGGAATGGTTCACGCTTTGATGCTATTGCTAATCGTACTCAAAGCAGGAGAATTAACAGCTAATATTCCCCACGCAGTTTTAGCAGGAATTTTAATTAAAGTTGGCATCGATATTATTGATTGGAGTTTTCTCTTTCGCGCTCATCAAATTTCTGCGAAAGCAACAGGTTTGATGTATCTGGTTTTGTTTCTGACAGTATTTGTCGATTTAATCACCGCAGTGGCAGTGGGGGTATTTTTTGCTAATTTACTAACAGTTAAAAGTTTGAGCGATTTGCAAAGTAGTAAAGTAAAAGCAATTACCAATCCTGATGATGAAACAGATTTAAACATTGCCGAAAAATATATCTTGAAAAGAGCTAGAGGCAAGATTTTATTGTTCAGTCTTGGAGGACCAATGAGTTTTGGTGCTGCTAAAACTATTTCTCAGAGAATGGGTATTGTAAGACAATACGATATCTTAATTCTAGACCTCAGTGACGTACCCTTGATAGGAGTGACAGCTTCCTTAGCCATTGAAAATATGATTAAAGATGCTTGCGATCAAGACAGAGAAGTGTTTTTAGTTGGTGCAACAGGTCAAGTACAAGAAAGATTAGCAAAAATGAAATTATTAAATTTACTACCACCAGATCATCGTTTCAAAGAGCGACTTTTTGCTTTAGAAAAAGCAATTTCTTATATCGAACCATCTAATATTGAAAGACCAATTCAAACTACTATCAAAAACACAAATATTATCGAAAAATAATTTTTTTAATGAGGTTAATTTGGAGCGCAAATAAATAGATTATAATTAATGAATACTAGACAATGGATTCTTGCAACAATTAATTATTATTGAGAGTTATATTTTTTTGAGGGCTATTCTAATTTGTCTAAAATGTTAATTGTATTTCCTAGATATGAGGAATAAAGCACGATCGCCGATCTTTAGGGTGGGTAAATTCAAACAATAATTATCAAAATACTTCACCAAAGATAAAAAAGATAAAATTGCCCACCAAAACCCAAATCATTCGAGACAAAAATTAAATATGATGGTCATTGTAGCAATTATTTTTCGCTGGTCATCATAACTTTTTTCTCTCTGCCTACCCTACGTTAATTGCATTTTTGATTCTGTTGTTTAACTTTACTCTTTACTTTCTCAGGTAATCCCAAACTAGCATCTTGGTATAACGTGTCAAATTCTTGTTGAAAATGCTTTGCTACTATCTTATTTTCAAGGATTAAAACCGTTTCATCATTCTTATAATTAGCTGCTGCTGACCAATTTTGCGAACCAGTAATTACAATCTTGTTATCTATAACAGCTATTTTGTGATGTAGCTTATCACCACTTGCTAAATTAGCTGTCCCGACAGTTTTAATGGCATTATTCCAGGGATTATTATCAGTTTCATATTTACATTTATTTGCTATTGCTACACCCAGCATATCTAATGCTTCACTATAATAGCGAAAAATAAATTCTTTATCTATTAAGGCTTTAATATTAACTCCTTGTTGCTGCTTCTTTTGTAAAATATCAACTAGATTTTGATCGCTAAACACAAATAAAGCTAGATCGATAGAACTATTAGCATTATCTAATACTTTGCCAATTAAACCATTAGCACTTAATGACCAATCTTGTTTACTCGAAATTGGGAAAAATTGCACTGTTATTTTACTATTATCCCAACTAACTGTTTGAGGAGAACGAAAAATTTTATTCAACCCAAATTCTCTATCGTCCCACATATAATTAAATTCTTTTGTAAATAATTCTGCTAGTTCCTGATTATTAATCACTACTAAATGATTAACATTACCTCTAGTATTTATATTGCCCAAATCTCCATGAATACCACTAAGGGTAAAATTAGTAGAGCCAGTAATTACAGTCTTACCATCAATAACCATAAATTTGTGATGCATCAAACCACTACCTTTAGAACCATCCGCCGTATCATCAATTACAGAAATATCTGCGTTTTCTAAAATTACTAAGGCATCTCTGTTATTAACTTCTTTTTCGCTTAAAACTCCATTACCATCAACATCGATTAACTGAAAATATTGCTGATAGCGATCGCGATCTCTAGTGGGTAATTCACTAATTTCTAAAGAACTAAAATCACTAATAGCTCGACTATATTTATTATCTAAAATCAATCTAATCTCAATGCCTTTTTGAGCTTGTTCGGCTAAAGCTAAAGCAATTCCTGGTAATTGTAATTCTTGCACTGCCACATCAATACTAGACTGAGCTTGATTAATGGCATTAATTACTACAGCTTCTAAGTCATCCCCAGTTCGTTCAACTTTGCGATAATCATCTGTATATTTTTTATTTCCTGTGTCGTGATGATTAAAATAAACTTGAATGTCTTTATCTTGGGGTAAATTTATAGCAGTAATTGAATCAGATTTACAACCTCCAAACAAAAAAAGAGCAACAAATAACAAAACAAATAATTGATTCATGGATAAATATATAGCAAAACTTTAAACGATCATAAATAGATATAAATTTGTAGAGTTAATAAATAAATTGACCCTACGAGAGGCGAAACTTAAAAAATAATTAATTAAGTGCAGCTATTGAGATTGTGAACCAGAACTATTGCGTTAAAAGCGATAAAATCAGTAGTACTATTAAAGCTTCTGACCAATTCTAACTGAGAAAAAGCCATGCAGCGCGTCTCGTGTCCTGGCAATGCTGGATAAAAACCAAGATTGCTATCGGTCATAGAATTTATAGTTAGAAGCAACTTACACTGAACTAATCAAAAAAGAAACTAGAAGTGACTCAAACTAACTTAGATTTTCTATCTCAAACAGACCCCGAAATTACTGATATTATTCACTCAGAGTTAAAGCGTCAAAGAACTCATTTGGAGTTAATTGCTAGTGAGAACTTTACTTCTCCTGCTGTTTTAGCTGCTCAAGGCTCTGTGCTAACAAATAAGTATGCAGAGGGACTACCAGGAAAACGTTACTACGGTGGTTGTGAATTTGTAGACCAAGCAGAACAAATAGCTATTGACCGTATTAAACAGCTTTTTGGTGCAGAAATGGCTAAT
>NZ_LR213912.1 GCF_900659865.1 Hyella patelloides LEGE 07179 | reverse complement strand
ATTACAACAATGATTTAAAGGCGTACTGATGACAGCAGCCGTATTACTGAGGAGCGTAGTGATAGGAAACTATCACGCTACGTTTTGGAGAGCAGTGGAAGGGGCGACCCTTTCACTGACTTTACTTTATCGCTGGTGATGGTAGCGATACCTTAATTGGTGGTTCGGGGAATGACACTTTTGTCTTCAATACCCTCGAAACTGGAATTGATGTAATTGAGGATTTTGAAGTGTTGGTCGATAAAATTCAAATTAACCAAGTTGAGTTCGGTGCAACAGATACCAATCAATTCTCCTTTACCGATGGTGTATTGTCCTTTGGTTCTCAGAAGTTTGCAACTCTAAAAAACTTCGATAGTCTACAGGACTTTGATGTTAACCGCGATATTGAGCTTGTGTCAGTAGATAATTCCCAGGCTTAATAATTCCCAGGCGATCGCTTTTTCCGCAAGAAAGGCGATCGCTTTTTTGTCGATCCAAAAAATTTCTTTTGTTAATGATCCGTTTTTTGACATCCTCTCCGCCCTCCGCTCGCGCTAAAGGACGGAGATTCCTAGAACAAACTTAATTGCTCGTAGGTGGTTGACGCTTCACGGCGAACTGCTACCTTTGGCAGACTAACACTCGCTCCACGTCCGTTTTTATGAGGGGCTGTTTGCGTTGGTTTCCCACGCAATTTATACGCCCCGTCCTGGTCGGATTGCCCACCCACCCATCTACTCAAGTTAATCGAAGCGTTAATGTCTCTATCATGGATAGTGTTACAAAACAAGCATTCCCACTCACGGACATCGAGTTCTTTTTTGCCTCCTGATTTGCCACACTCAGAACATAGCTGAGAGCTAGCAAACCATCTATCTACAATGGTTAAATCCCTACCATACTTATCACACTTAGCAGCTAACATGGTCTTGAATTTAGCCCATCCAGCATCGCTAATAGCTCGTGATAGCTTGTGGTTTTTCACCATTCCACTAACGTTTAAGTCTTCTACTGCTAACGTTTGATTTTCACGTACTAGCCTTGTAGTTAACTTATGTAAAAAATCTGTTCTCTGGTCTTTTACTTCGGCGTGAAGCTTTGCTAGCTTCCGTTTACGACGTTCTCTGCGTTTAGAATCTCGTTTGGCTAAGAGAAGCCTCCTGTTAGCTTTTTTGATCCGCTTCAGCATCTTTTTGTGCAGCCGAGGATTTTCTACCTTCTCTCCACTACTCAAAATACAAAAGTGAGTTAAGCCCAGATCGATACCACAACTATTATCTGTCTGCGGTGCGATTTGTCCTGGTACTTCCACGACAAATGAAGCAAAATATCTTCCAGTACTATCTTTGATGATGGTAACGCTACTGGGTGCGCTGGGTAACGGTCTGCTAACTACCATCTTGATGTGTCCTATTTTAGCCACTTTGACCGATTGAGAATGAACGCTAAAACCACCTTTTCTCAATCTAATAGTTTGCCGAGACGATTTTTTCTTAAACTTAGGGCTACCTACTTCTTTGCCCTTTCTTGTTCCAGATTGGCTGTTAAAGTAGTTATTCCATGCTGTTTGCAAATCTCTAAATGATTGTTGCAAAACAATATTAGAAACTTCTGCTAACCAAGCCCTTTGTTCTGTTTTCTTGGCTTGAGTAATAACTCTTTTATCAACATCTTTTGGTCTTGGTTCGCCATTGATAAAAGCTTGTTTGTATAACCATAGCGCATCATTCCAGACTGTTCTGGCGCACCCAAAAGCTTTAGCCAATGGAACGATTTGATGAGGTTTAGGATAAATTCTATAGTTATATCGAGCTTTCATCCTTACTATTTTATAATAGCTAAAAGCCTTGCTATATAAAGATTTTATGTCTTAAGTATGAAGAAAAGCCGTCCTGAAAGGACGGGGCTTGAAACCCAGATTTATGGTCATTCAGATTTGTTATTAGTGCATTCAAGCTTTACCCCTTACCTTCCTTCAACAAATAACTTTTTCGTGCCGACCTTACTCACTTATCGATACCACATTACATTTTTTTGAGAACTGCTTTTTTTGGGTTTATGCTGTTTCACTAATAAAGGTTTTAATAACTTGACTAAATTTTTCCAGGTTACTTTGCGATCTGGAAAAAACTCAGCTAATTCTGTGAGAGCTTTTCTTGCTTCTTCTAATTCTCGATCGCAAATTACTTCGGAATCTGGATTATCTTCTGGTTGAAGAGGAATTGAGTATCTCAGAACATCTTTTTGAACTGCTGCGAAACCTTGACGCACCGCTTTGGTAATTTGGACACTAAAATCGCTTTTTCCTTTAAGTTTTTGTTTATTAAGACCTTTATGGCAAGAAGCATATAGAGGGGGTAAACGATTGAGAGCAAAAGTAGCTACTTCTACTTGATTAATGTATTGGGTAATATTTTCAGGGTAGCGTTTAATTTGTCTAGCTATTTCTTCTTCAACTAATTCTTCCATTATATTGATACTGATATGTCTAATAGTCTTATCGTTCATTTAATTTATTTACCTTGGTTTTATAAGTACTAATGGCACGTATTTCTAAATATAGTAAGTAGACTTTTTGCACAAGATCGGGCAAACGAACAATAGGAATCCAATTTGATAATCACCCTATTGACAATAATTGCTTGACCAACGCTCATCCCAGAGGTCAGATTCTGAAAAGATTAACGAGTAATCCGCATCTTTTAGCTGACCTTAGCTTTGTCTTATCTTAAATGGGACGAAAACGATAGCAATTAAGAATTACGCTCGTTCGCATCACTTAGACAACAGAGTAATTTGTGACAAAAGGTTTAGTGAAAAAGCCTTAACTTAATTTATAACGAGATTGCGAACTAATGACTATAGGCAGAAGCTAAAACGATCGATAATTCATCAAAAATTTATTAGATATCATCGTAATCGATTGTAACTTAATTACAACCTTACAATCCTGGGGAAAAATAACTAATTTTTTGTTTTCGTCTCCGCAATATTCATTAAGTACTAAAAAAGCTACTGATATTTTTCAGAATTAAGACTGCTTATTATTATCGAAAAATTTGCTTATTGCCTTGATTTATCGGCAAGAGAAGATAATTAATAATTTAAATTCTGTGTATGTATAATAGTTAATTTAAAGAGTATATATTCCTACTGACAAGTCAAAAAATAGATGAATTTGGCAAATAATTACAAAATTATGCTATTACTCTAATTAAAGATTAATTAGCGTTCTCAATCACTAAGTATGGAAGAAGTAATTTATTTTACTGATAACCTATTAAATTTCTCTTAAACAAATAACAAAAGATCGGGGTTTTTAACGAAGACTAAATAACTACATTAAAACTATAAAAGTTAAGTAAATCAACAAAATTTCTAAAAAAGCTGACAACAAAATTGCCAGTCATGAATTTAGAGAGGGAATTTAGTTAACTAAAGAAATAATTTAAGTAGTTATGAGTAACGTAGTGGCAAATACCGATTATTCACTTGTTCAAGAATGGAATGGAGGTTTTAAAAGCGAATTATTTTTTACTCCCATTGATAATATTGTTCGAGATTGGCGCATCGAGTTTGAAGCAGACTTTGATATTCGGGGAATTTGGGGAGCGCGCATTGTCAGTCAAGAAGGCGAACGCTATATTCTCGCTCCTGAAGATGAAAATCGCCAATACAATGCAAACCAAACCAGCAAAATTACAATCGTTGCCAATACATCTTCTGGCGATAGCCCCCTAGTTAACCAGCTAAAGTTCTTTGATTCTGCATCGGAAGTTACTGAAGTAGAAACCTCTACGGGTAGCAATGATAGCAATAACAAAAATAGTGATAACAGTGAAATCGATCTTGACTATAACTTAGTTCAAGAATGGAATGGAGGCTTTAAAAGCGAATTATTTTTGACTCCCATTGATAATATTGTGCAAGGTTGGCGTATTGAGTTTGAAGCAGACTTTGATATTAGAGGAATTTGGGGAGCGCGTGTTGTCAGTCAAGAAGGCGAACGCTATATTCTCGCTCCTGAAGATGAAAATCGCCAATACAATGCAAACCAAACCAGCAAAATTACAATCGTTGCCAATACATCTGCCGATGATAGTTCAGTTGTCGAAAATTTAACTTTTCATGAGTTAGGATTAGGGGCTACGGACGTGGAAACCCCTACAAATACTGACGATCATAGTGATTCTAACGATGAAAATGGGAACAATAATAACGACGTTAGCAACGAGAATGATATCGTGTTGGACTACAACTTGATTCAAGAATGGAATGGTGGATTTAAAAGCGAATTATTTTTGACTCCTGATGAAACGGTTAATGGTTGGCGCATTGAGTTTGAAGCAGACTTTGATATTCGGGGAATTTGGGGAGCGCGCATTGTTAGTCAAGAAGGCGAACGTTATATCCTAGCTCCTGAAGATGAAAATCGCCAATATAGTGCAAACCAAAGCAGTAAAATTACTATCGTTGCCGATACCCCTGATGGTGAAAGTTCTTCAGTAGATAATCTGACCTTTTACGATTCAGCTTCAGACATTTCTGAAACAGAAACTCCCACCGACAATGATGGCAATGATGGTAATGATAGTAATGGTGGTAATGATAATACTAACTTTAGTTCTGGACAGTTTAGATACGGCGAAGCTGTTCAAAAATCACTTCTTTTTTATGAAGCACAACGCTCTGGCGACCTACCTAATAATAATCGTGTTGAGTGGCGTAGCGATTCGGCATTAAATGATGGTTCTGATGTTGGTCGAGATCTCACTGGAGGATACTATGATGCGGGAGATCACGTTAAATTTGGGATGCCTATGGCTGAATCTATGACTACTGTAGCTTGGGGAGGAATTGAATACAAAACAGCCTATAAAGATATGGGTCAATGGAATGAGCTATTAGACACAGTTAAATGGGGAACTGATTGGATACTGAAAGCTCATGTTAATCCAGAGGGTAAAACTCAAGAAGTTTATGTTCAAGTAGGTAATGGTTTTGCCGATCATGCTTATTGGGGTGCTCCAGAAGAAATGACTATGGCAAGACCTGCATACAAAATTGATGCCAACAAACCTGGTACAGATATTTCCGCTGATTATGCAGCATCTTTAGCTTCAGCATCGATACTATTTAGAGGAGAAAATAACGCTTATGCAGATCGCCTTTTAAATGAAGCTAAGCAACTCTACGAATTCGCCGAAAATAATCTCGGAAAATATTCTGATTCAGTACCAGAGGTCAATCCTTTTTATACTTCTTGGAGTGGCTACGGAGACGAATTAATCTGGGGAGCTACTTGGCTTCATAAAGCCACAGGAGAGCAACAATATCTTGATAAAGCGAAACAATATGCACAACAATATGGAATTAATCCTGGCTATAGTACTTTATCTTGGGATAGTAAAAATGCAGGTTCATTAGTTTTATTAGCTCAAACTGGAGACAATTATTATGTAAATCTTGCAGAAAATTGGCTTGATGACTGGCTACCTGGTGGCAATGCAGTTAGCTATACTAATGGTGGCTTGGCTTGGAGTGGTAAATGGGGTTCTTTAAGAACAACATCAAATACTGCTTTTCTCGCAGGCGTATATCATGACACCGTTGATAGTGATTCTAGCTATCATAATTTTGTTACAGAACAAATCGACTATATCTTAGGAGATAATCCTCGCAATTCTAGTTACGTCGTGGGTTTTGGGGAAAATCCTCCAGAAAATCCTCATCATCGCGCTGCTTCTGGAGTAAATAATATCAACATTTCTCAATCCAACGAAAACATCCTATATGGTGCGCTGGTAGGAGGACCTAAATCGGCTAATGATTGGGATTGGCAAGACGACCGTACTGACTACATTGGTAACGAAGTAGCTCTCGATTACAATGCTGGCTATACTGGAGCAGTAGCCTATCTCTATGATAAGTACGGCGGAAATCCTCTAACAGAGACCGAACTTGACGCTTTAGTAGGAATTGATGTTAGTGGTGTTTAATTGAGATACCTAAAAAATAAGGTATTGCATCTGCTTAGGAATGCAAATCTAATAACTGACAATTTCTCTTTAGCTTGCAACGGTGCGCTAACAACACCCTACTTTTGTATTTTATTGAATCCACATTCCTAAGTGGGATGATGAAGACTAACAGGGAGACGAGAAAAATTTTGGTCTTTTTAATTGGCAATTATCCCGCAATTCTATAACGCCAAAAATCAAATTATAGGGAAAAGACAAAAGGAAAAATATAAAATACGTTCCATTAACCTTATGGCTTTTCCCTGATTAGACAATGGAGAAATAGTAACTAATTAAGGAGGGATTTTGTGGGAGAAACCAAAAATTTCACCCCCATTCAATTATTCTTCTTCGTCTACGCCTAATTGTTTGAGATGGATGTGTTTTCTACCAAGAGTTATTTCAAATTCGTCTCCTGGTTTAAGACCCATTTTTTTAGTATATGCAGAACCAATTAAAAGATTGTGATTGGACTGTACACTAATACGATAACTTGCCGATCTTCCTCCACGACCTTGACCATTAGAAGTGCTGTCTAGTTCAATTCCTTCGGCATCAATTAGAGCATTAAGGAATTTCATCATGTTGACTCTTTCTACACCATTTTTGGTAAGAGTGTAATAACCACATTCTCTAGCTTTTTCTTCTTTAGAGAGATGATCTAGTTGTTTTACTTTATCTAGTAATTCTTGTCCTACTAGAGGTTTTGGTTGGTTTGCTTTTGCCATTAACTTAAACTACAACTAATAATTGATTTGGTTTACAGGGGATGCAAGTTAGCTAAACTTATTGCAAGAATAATAATATAACACTTTGCTATATTTATCTAAAACTATCTTACACTCATTTAGTAGAATTAAATATTTTTTAAATTAATCAGAGCTTCAATAATATGATGGAAATGTTATTTAATCTATCAGTAAAAAAATCGACATAGTTTATCGGTATTTCACTTTACCTTTAGATAGAGAAAATGAAGTTAACAACTCGTAGCCACTATAGCGTAAAGGCTCTTCTAGACCTTAGTTTACAAGCAGGATATGGACCTTGTTCTGTAAGAGCGATCGCAAATAGACAGGATTTACCTGCACCATATTTAGAAAAACTATTAATACAAATGCGTCAAGCTGGCATCGTAAAATCAGTAAGAGGAGCGCAAGGAGGATATCAGTTAGCAAATAAACCAGAAGAAATTTCTTTGGGAAGGATTCTTGATGCAGTAGGAGAAACTATTGAACCTTTACCTCGCCATAGTCCTAATATAAATATGGCGGAAGATTGGGTAACATTTAGTCTTTGGCAGAGATTGCATGAAAAACTTAAATCTGCCTTGTATACTATTACTTTAGCAGACCTTTACTATGATGCTCGTAGCTGGCAAGCTGCTAGAGGAGAAGAAAATAATTTTATTGTTTGATAGGAGAATTAATAGTGAAGAAAGAACCAAAAATAGTAGTATCTCAAGGAGGCTGTCACTGTGGAGCAATCAGATTTCAAGTAACAATCGATCGCTGGAAGGTTTCTGACTGTAATTGCTCTGTTTGTCGCAAAAAAGGTTTTTTACATTTAATTATTCCCCCAGAACATTTTACTTTACTCCAGGGTCAAGAGTTTTTAAGTACTTATACTTTTAATACAGGAGTTGCTAAACATACCTTTTGTAGTATTTGTGGCATTCATTCCTTTTACTACCCCCGCTCTCATCCTGGATGTATAGATGTTAACATTCGTTGTTTAGATCGCGATTTAAGCACCGAATTTGAGATCGAATCTTTTGATGGAGTAAATTGGGAAGCTAACGTTTATAAAATACAAAAGAATGGTTAATTTTTGGTTGTGGGTCATTAGTGCTTAATTTTAGTGAGGTGTTTTTAAGTCTTATCCCTGCTCATGCTGCTTTTTCTCTACTAATTGCTGCTGTTTGGGATTATATTATTGGCGATCCTCGTTTTTTGATTCATCCTGTCCAGATAATGGGCTGGATAATTCAAAAGTATACAGAATTGACCGTTGATGTTTATCACCAAAAATGGCAACGCCGTTTGAGTGGAATTATTCTTGGTTTAAGTTTAGTTGTTGGTAGCGGAATTTTCGGTTGGTTAGTTGTCAAGTTTGCTGATGATTTCAACAGGTGGCTGGGTTATTTCCTTGAAGTTATTTTACTAGCTAGTTGTTTTGCAGGAAGAAGTTTAAGAAAAGCAGCAGAAGAGGTTTTACAACCTTTACTAACCAAAGATGTAACCATTGCCCGTAGTAAGCTAAGTATTTATGTCGGAAGAGACACAGACAATTTATCGACAACAGAAATTTTACGCGCTGTCTTAGAAACTGTAGGAGAAAACGCTGTAGATGGTATTACTGCCCCCTTATTTTATGCTATTTTGGGTGTCTGGCTGGGTATAGGTGGTGTTCCTTTAGCTTTAGCTTATAAGGCTGCTAGCACTCTAGATTCTATGATTGGCTATCTCCGCGAGCCTTACATCGATATTGGTTGGTTTAGCGCGCAACTAGAAGATCTTTTAACTTGGCTTCCTTGTCGTCTGACTGTATTAACTTTAGCTGTCTTTTCAGGAAAACCAAGAAAAGTATTAGCTATTTGTCGTCGTGATGCCATACTCGATCCCAGTCCCAATTCTGGTTGGAGTGAATGCGTGTATGCAGCTATTTTAGGAGTACAGTTAGGAGGTGTTAACACTTACAAAGGAGAAATTAAAGAAAAACCTTTACTTGGTAATCCTGACAACCCTATTACACCTGAACTTATCGAAAAGGCTTTAAATTTAACTCGTTACTGTTTTTTATTATGGCTAGCTGTAGCAGTTATCAGTTATCAGTAACCATAAACAAAGAGCTACAAAAAACCAACCACTAACTACTAACAAAGATATGAAACAAGGCGATTTAGTTACGATCAAAATTACCGATCTTAATACCAGTGGTGAAGGGGTAGGAAGAGTTGATGGCAAAGTAATATTTGTTCCCGATACCGTTACAGGAGATTGTCTTCAAGCAAGAATTACTCAGGTAAAAGCCAAATACGCCAAAGCTTTACCTCAAAACATCTTAGTCCTTTCAGAACATCGGATTCGTCCTCGGTGTATTGTCGCAGACAAATGTGGTGGTTGTCAGTGGCAACATATAGATGAAGCTTATCAAAGAGAAGCCAAACAAAAACAAGTTATTCAAGCATTACAACGCATTGGTGGTTTTTCTGAATTAGAAGTAGAGCCGATTTTACATACTGGTAATTCCCTTAATTATCGTAATAAATCCACTTATCCGTTAAAACTTTCTGCCACAGGGAAAGTACAAGCTGGTTATTACCGTAAGGCTAGTCATAAAATAATTAACCTCAACCAATGTCCTGTACAAGATGCTCGCTTGCATCCTCTGTTAAAAGAAGTGAAACAGGATATTCATCATCAAGGCTGGTCGATATATGATGAAACCACTCATCAGTGGCAGTTAAGACATCTTTCTCTGCGTATTGGCACTCATACAGGAGAAATGCTGCTTACTTTAGTTTCTACTGATGATAAGTTACCCAATTTAGAACAACAAGCAGAAATCTGGTTGCAAAGATATCCTAACTTAGTAGGGGTTTGTCTTAATCTTAACAGCGATCGCAAAAATGTCATATTTGGTAAAGAAACTCAAACTATTGCAGGAAAACCCGATCTTAAAGAAATATTTGCGGGAATTGAATTAAGAATCCTTTCCGATACTTTCTTTCAAGTAAATACCATCGCAGCAGAGATATTACTTGATGTTGTTATCCAAAAACTCAACTTACAAGGAAACGAAGTCTTAGTTGATGCTTACTGTGGTATCGGTACTTTTACTCTACCTCTAGCTAAATTGGTGAAACAAGCTATTGGAATCGAATCTTTAACAACTTCTGTTGCTCAAGCTAAACATAACGCCGAAATCAACCACATTAACAATGTCAAATTTTTCTTGGGAAAAGTAGCAACCTGTCTACAACAACTAGATGTCAACCCCGATATTGTCATAGTCGATCCTCCCCGCAAAGGTTGTAATTCACAAGTTCTTGAAAGGTTACTGGAAATGCAACCATCAAAAATAGTTTACATTAGTTGTAAACCTGCAACTTTAGCCAGAGATCTCAAAATATTAGTAAATTCAGGTGTATATAAATTAAGTTTTGTTCGTTCTGCGGACTTTTTTCCTCAAACCACTCATATAGAATCAGTGGCAATTATAGAAAAACAATGAAAGATTTAGCCAAAAACTTTTAGTCCTCTCAGAATTTTTGTATAATTAGAGATGAAGTCACAAACTTAAGAGAGTAAACCTATGGATTTAGGGATTAGGTTGCAAAGCAAAACTCTGGAATTATACTAATTATGAAATTAATACCTCTGAATTCTAGAATTTTTAGCAATTATAAGTCTTCATATCACAAAAACATGATTTTAATCTGTGCTTCTTGCTTTTGTGGTAGTTGCCAATATTGAAACTCAACTATATTAAGCTAATTTAGCTCATCAGTATCATTCAAACGGCAACTCTAAAAGAAGTAAAATCAATGAATTTCTTCTCTGATTTTTGCCAATAAGGTAAAATTTTGCTCAAAAATTATCCAGGTCTTAAACAATAGAGGTTACAGTCAGTGATTGCCATTCCTTTTCCCTGGAATAAAAGCAAGTGGAATACTATCAGCTTTGCTTCAACTCTATATCTTCGTCCCATACTAGATTTGTTGATCGTGCAAATTCCCCCCTCATGGCAACCAGAGGTAAGATTAGGCTTACAAGAAGCTCTGGTTAATGCAGCTAAGCACGGGAATAAGCTGGATCCCAGCAAAACTATAGTGGTTGAGTTTCATGTTACTCCTACAAAATACTCTTGGATAATAACCGACGAGGGAATCGGGTTCGCACCTCAATCCCAATGTTGTTGTCATTCAATGATAGAAGAAAGTCTACCCCCTGATGAATCGGAAAATGGCAGAGGTCTTTGCATATTGTACGAAGTATTTGACTTTGTTCATTGGGATCGTCAAGGAAATCAATTAACTTTGTATAAACAGGTAAAGCACTCAAACCCAAAAAAGCAATTAGTTAGCTAATTTTGGGTTATTTTATTCGCTCATCAAAAATTAAATTATTGCTTTACAGTATTACATTTTCATGTAAAATAGAATTCTGTGACTCGGTGGCATAGCCAAGTGGTAAGGCCGTGGATTGCAAATCCATTATCCCCCAGTTCGAATCTGGGTGCCACCTTATCTTTGATTGGATTGTGGATGCAATGTGCCAAACTGACGTATTTTAGAAATCTAGTAATTCCAAATAGAAACCACAAGTAGGGGCGAACGGCCGTTCGCCCCTGCTTTTCATCCTTCATCCTGTCTTGGTCAGTATTCGGTAAATCAGCGACTTCCAGGTTTTCAAGGGAAGTTGAAGTCGGACGCTTGCACCCAAAACGACGGGCATAAACCCCCAAATGCGATGGTGATAAATACGAAGATGCGACGGTGATAAATACGAAGATGTGATGAGTGTAAACGCCACATCCGACGCGGGTCTGACCGCCCATTCCTCATCATTTTATCGATGTTTAACAACGTCAGGAAATTAAGGCTCAAATTAAGGAAGTTTGTACTTAAACTCAGTCGAACCTTGATAATCAGTTAATTCTGCTAGTTTAGAAAGGTCTTGAATTCCAGGATAGAGTTGACCGTCAATTTCCCATGTCGGATAGCTGCGAATTCCTGCTTGTTGACAAGCTGGGGTTTGTTGACTGGGATCGGTTGCATCGGCACACTCTATGTAGCTAACTTTGTCAAAAGCATCCTTACCAAATAATTGTTTTTGTTCATAACAATGAGGACACCAAAATGCACCATATTTTTTCGCTCCTGCTTCAGTTAAATGCTCCGCTAAGGCAACTTCTGAGTCTCCTGAAACACTTGTAACATCCCATCCTTTCGGAGGCTGTGGTGAGCCTTGTGCTTCAGCAATGGGGATGAGACCATCCGAGTCAGGAACACCTTCTACTAAGGGGTTGTTGACATTAGCATAAACTCCTAGAGTTCCTACCAAGGTTAACACCGTTACGATCGCTCCTGTAAAGAAAATTTGCCCGATATCTTCCCAGTCTCGCCCAATAACACTAAGGAGAAACATACTCAGAGCAAACAAAGCAGAGCCAATACAGTAATAACAAACTGTTTGAATTTTGAAGGCTAAAACATACATCAAGTAACCGCTAAACACTGCCATTGCAGTACTACCCGCAAGCAACAGTAGCCAAGTGGTACTTTCCAGTTGTTTTCTGAAGCCCCTGTTTCGATCGGGATCGATGAGTAAAGGCCCTAAAGCGAAGGTTGCCATACTTAGATAACCCAAACAACCAAAAAGACTTAAAGGTAAACCAAAAACTTCTGCATAGGGGCTGTTGAGCACATCACTACAGCTACCACCACTACCTTCAACGGAGCAAGTTACTTCTCCTCCCATTAGTTTAGTAATAGTAAGATAAGCAGTTAGGATTGCCCCTGCAATTGCGATCGCTCCAATCAAAGGGCGAGACCAGCGATAAATCCAGGGAAGAGAACGTTTACGGCGCATAGTTACTTTCGAGTAATTAAAGACTTCTATTGGAACACTATCAATAAATATTTGCTTCTGATTCTAGCTTTCATTGAGAGACTTTGACGAACCAACTTGGGCAGAAAACCCCTAAAAAAATTTGCTTCGGCTAGAGACACCGAAGGTGAGATTCCTTGCTCTAAAGCACCCGTGAGTTAGTAGAAGATTTTGATTTTTGTTGCTTTTGTTCTTTAACAGTTTGTTTAGCAGCCTCAACAAATTGAGACACTCGAATCGGATCGATAGTTTTTTTAATATTACCGTGACGCTTCAGAGAGCTTGCCACAATTACACCATCAGCAGCCGACATCAGATTAGAGATATTTTCCCAATTAGCACCACTGCCAATAAATACAGGAGTATCTCCCGCAGCAGCCACAGCTAATTCTAAATCCTCTTTTGTTGGGGGACTCCCTGTTGCCCAACCAGATAAAATGACAGCATCGGCTAATCCTCTTTGAATAGTATCTTGGACTGCCGTAGTTAAAT
This sequence comes from Hyella patelloides LEGE 07179, assembly GCF_900659865.1. GTDB lineage: Bacteria > Cyanobacteriota > Cyanobacteriia > Cyanobacteriales > Xenococcaceae > Hyella > Hyella patelloides. Next base: position 4,700 of record NZ_LR213912.1, on the reverse strand, counting down.
TGGGTGTAGCTAAAGGACGAGCGTGTTTAACTAAGACATCTGCTAAAATAGCAACATCTGAACCCAATTCTCGACGATAACGTAACAATTCATAGGCTTGTCCTTCAATTAAGCCTTGATCTGTTGCCATCACGCCAGTTAAGACATTAACTCGAATAAATTCGACTCCCACACAAGTAGCGATCGCTATACCGCTACGAGCATCATTACGTAATACATTAATCCCCAAAGGAACAGTTACCATTCCTTTCAAACGATCTACAATTAAAGTTATGGCACTTACTACCGCAGGATCGACTCGCTCTTTAGCAAAAGGCGCGTCAAAAAAATTTTCTATAATAATCCCATCTACCCCTCCTGCTGCCAAAGCAGTGGCTTCTTGTTCTGCCCTGGAAATAACGGCTTTAAGATCGCCACCCCAACGAGGAGATGTCGGTAAAGGTAACAGATGAACCACCCCAATAACAGGGTTATCTGTCTGAAAAATTTGTTTTAAGTCCACTTGTTGTAAATGTATGTTCTTAGCACCAACCAGCTTACTATCTTATCCTGTTCTGTTGGGAAATTGAAATCTTATGCAAGTGAGGGGCTGTCCTCGCCCTCGAAGGGCAGACGGGCGACACAGGTATTCGAGGAAGCCTCGAATCACGCGCCCTTGGCTTGTATGCCCCGTCAAGAATCATAAGTTAAACCTAAAAATTAAGTATTCATATAAATATTGTCACTCTGCTTTTTAACGTATACTGCACTTGAGAAGTAAGAAAATTATTTAGTTAGTTGTGTGCAAGCGTATCAAGTTTGTTGTGAAACCTTGTGATATTAGTCTTACCATCAGTAGTCAACGATGATATAGTCAATCCAATATGTTCGCAGAATTTCTGTATTATTCAAAATCACTGCATTTCATCATTTAGTAATTTGTAATGTCCAAAGCCGTCAATTCCATAGTTTCTCAAAGTCGAACTATCAGACCGATCGCAGCTAGCGCAATTTATGGTATTGCTGCCTATGGTGATAAACTGTGGGCGATCGATCCGAGAAATGGTTATTTGTTAGAAATCGATCCTCTCACTGATAACACGAGGATTTTAAACAGTAAGAATACGGCAGATTTTATTGGGGTTACGGGTCTGGCGATCGCAGAAAACACTTTATGGTTTACTAGAGATGACAATGTTTATTTTTGCAATTTAATCAATAACTCTTGGCAACCGCAATTATTTATTAGACTGTACTATCCTGCTGATGGCATTGCAGTTTGGCAAAATACTATTTATATTACCTGTCAAAAAACAGGAGAAATTTTAATTTATAGTCGCAAGAATGGCGAAAAAATTACTCATTTTTATCTACCTGGAATTGGCATTAACAATATTACGTTACGGAATGAAGAAATTTGGTTGGCAGACGATTTAGAACAAACAGTTTATTGTCTGGAAAAAGCTACAGGAGAAACAATATTTAGTGTTTTAACTCCTTTTGAATCTCCTACAGGATTGACCTTCTTTACTAATACTGAAACAGGAGAAGAGACATTATATATTGCTTATGCAAATCGGGAAATTTACATTAGAGATAATCCCAATGCCGATCCTAGTCACGAATTACAATACCGCGATCGCACTTTTATTCATCCCTTACATTTTTACTATAATCAAGAGCAAAAATATGCCCTATCTAATGGCTATTTAGTAGAAGTTTTATATACAGAAGAAATAGCCCCTCTCGATCCTATAGAATTACCCAATTTAGAATGGCGTATTGCTTTACCCGCAGAAACAGATCGCCAAAAAATTAGAGAAATTACATCTATTGGCTTACCCTTTACAGAAGAAGTCAATGATGGACAGCGCATTGCTGTATTTAAATTTGATAAATTTAATAGTGAAGAACGCTATATTTTTGGCTGGAAGGCAATTTTAGAAGTTTGGAGTATTAAATATCAAATTACTCCCTTAGACTGTGAAAATGAACCAGAATTATCTTCAGAATATCAGCAAAAGTATCTGGTAGATAATGACAATCTAGCGATGGATAAAGATTTAATTATTAGTGCAGCATCGGATGCGATTGGCAGAGAAACTAATATCTTAAGAAAGGTTTATAGCATTAGAAATTACGTTTATGACAAACTAAGATATGGGATTAGACCTCATATTGATACTCCTGATATTGTCTTAAAAAGAGGTGTTGGTTCTTGTGGCGAATATTTGGGTTTATTACTAGCTTTATGCCGTATTAATGGAATTGCTACTCGCACTGTAGGACGTTACAAATGTCCTCCCCATCCTCAACAAAAAAATCTTCCTCTATTACCCGATTTTAATCATGTTTGGATGGAATTTTATCTACCTAATTTTGGTTGGTTACCAATGGAATCTAACCCCGATGATATTATCGAAGGAGGTCCCTATCCCACAAGATTTTTTATGGGTTTAGCTTGGTATCACGCAGAGATGGGAAAAGGCGTTCCTTTTACTAATTTAACAAGCAATGGTTTGCTGATAGACAAAGAACAAGTTTCTATTGGTGAGTTAGCAATTAATCACGTTAGGTTTATTATTCTAGACGAATTAAAGCCTAGTTAAGCTCTATGGTGAAACAAAAAATTTTGCTAACAGGGGGAGGTTCTGCTGGTCATATTACAGTAAATCTTGCTTTGATACCCATGTTGATTGGGTCAGGATGGGAAATTATTTATCTTGGCTCTTTTGATGGAATTGAACAAGAATTAATCTCGAATATTCCTGAAGTCACTTATTACGGAATTTCAACTGGCAAACTAAGGCGATATTTCGACGAGCGACCCCGCGTCGGCGTAAGACGCAAGGGAATGCGCGAGTCGTGACAGAAAAAACTTTACCGATATCTTTCGCGTGCTAAAAGGAATAATTGAAGCATATAGAATAGTTCGTCAAGAAAAACCTAAGATTGTTTTTTCAAAAGGTGGCTTTGTTTCTGTCCCTGTTGTATTTGGTAGTCGATTGAATAATGTACCAATTATCACTCATGAATCTGACTTAACGCCTGGATTAGCAAACCGCATCAACATGAATTTCGCTCAAAAAATTTGTACTACATTTCCCGACACCTTACAGTACTTACCCACAAATAAAGGAGAATTTATCGGGGCTATAGTGCGTCCAGAACTAAAACAAGGCAATTCCGAGAGAGGTCGCGTCTTTTGTCAATTTGACTCAACAAAACCAGTAATTTTGGTTGCTGGTGGTAGTCTTGGCTCTTTATACATCAATAAAACAGTCCGTTCTCTTCTCGATCCATTATTAGAAAAATTTCAAATCATACATATTTGTGGCAAAGGCAATATAGATCGAGATTTAGAATGCAAGGGCTATCAGCAATTTGAATATGTATCGAATGAGCTTCCAGACTTAATGTCCTTATCCGATCTGGTTATTTCTCGTGCGGGTGCGAATTTTATTTTTGAGTTCTTATCTCTAAAAAAACCGATGATTTTAATTCCACTATCAAAAAAATCCAGTCGTGGCGACCAGATTGAAAATGCTAATGCTTTTAAAAAACAAGGATTTGCGGAAATTATTTTTGAAGAAAATTTAACTAAAGATCGTTTATTAAATTCGATCCGCACTTTATTTAGTAATAGAAAAGAGTATGCAAATAATATGGAGAATTGGTACAGCGATCGCTCTTTATCTAAGCTATTTAATTTAATTACTCAATTTAGTCAGTATCCCTGAGCTTGGCTTGATACTTTAATGAATTGACAGCGAAAGTCACGACAAAGATAATTCTGTTTGTTTTTGCGTCTACCATTTTTTAAGATTTTCTTCGATTTGCGACGGCTTCGCTAGTCCTTTAGGGCATCTAGGGCATTGCATTATCATGTTTGTCGGATTTTAATTGTGCAACGCCAAATTTTTCTAACAGAGCATTTCTACATTTTCCCAAATTTAGAAGGAGTTATCATGACAGGGAACTCCTTTAGTTTGATTCTGGAGAAAATTAGAAGTAGGATTAACAACAAATAGCTCGATTTGACCTTTTTCATTTATTTTCCAAGCTTGGGCTTCGACTATCGATCTTAAATTTAAATGTTCATTTTCCCGATCGGAATTCCAGTTTTCTTTTTGAGTATTAGTTGTCTCACCACCAATTAATCGTAAATCGTGCCAAGTTGTATTACTTCTAATATTTTGAGTGGGATTGTCTGGTAATCCCCCTCTACCTAGAATGGTAAAATCACTTTCTAGACCACAACCAGAAGTTATTTGCTGAGTTACATTGATTGGTCTGGATGGTAATGCGTCTAATTCTATAGGGCGATCGCTATTGAGAATTTCAACCTCAATATTACCATCTAAACCGAATTGGGAACTAGCAGTAATTTTGCTATCGGCAGAAACAAAATAACCTTGACTCGTAATCTCAATATTGCCCCCTTGACCTTCTATCGCGTCGGCAATAATTTGACTGTTTTCTAGTAAAACAATATTTTCGGTATTATTAATATTAATATTTCCACCTGTAGCTGTACCTGTAGCTTCAACAGTAATTTCGCTATTATCACGGAGGAAAATATTCTCTGTAGCTAGGTTAATATTGCCTCGATTTCCTGTATTAACTTTGGCTTCGATTATTGCAGAATCATCTAAATTTAATTCTGTAGCAGTAATGTTTAAATTACCAGAGTTTCCTTTACCTAAGCTGCTAACAGAAAT
>NZ_LR213911.1 GCF_900659865.1 Hyella patelloides LEGE 07179 | reverse complement strand
AAAAAAAAAGATTAAGAAGCTAATCTTCGGATCGTTATAAAAATTGTGATTTTTGCTACTTTCGGTGGTTATAGTCTTGACTATCTTTTGTTATGTGTCTCTTGGCTGCTTGCGCAGCATATCAAGGTTAGACCAATTTCGCCGTACAGAGTTGTATCCGCTTTTTTCTGTAGTTTTGACGAGCGCATCGGATTTAGTGTAATAAGGCATAGTGGTGGATTTAATTGCCCCACTATGCAAGTCTTGCTAATAGCTTATAGCAAGCGAGCTTATAGCTAATCACGTAGAGATTTTAAGACAACGCATATTCCACCGTAAGTGTTTGCTGGCTTAGAATCAGCGTTTGCGGATAAATAATTAGGTTGACTTAGCTTATAAGTCCAAACTTAACTGTAGATGATCGCTCTTGCTACCATCAACCTTATTCATCTGTAAGTTCAAATAATCCTCCAAAAAGAGAGAGCTTCCAGGGCGATCGCAATCTTGTTTAAGCCAGTTATAAAATACCTGTTTTCTATTATCTTCAGGAATTATTATTTGATAGATACGAATCCGTTTTTTTCCTTTATTAATACTTTTTGAACGCAGATAGTTAAGCTTGCAATTAATTTTTTCTAAGAAACGTCGAACAATCACGATCGGAGTAGAATTTTTGGCTAAACCAATTCCCATCGCAGTTTTTATTGCCGAACGATGATTTAAAGCTAGAGTAGCCATTGCTTGTAAATCGGAATCAGTATTACGTAATTCTCTTTTGGTATCAGCCAATAAAACAGGAATACCTAATAGTTCCATAATGCCGACAATTACCCCTAATTGGGAACTATTAAAATCAGGTAAAAACAAGTTACCATTACCCTGAAAAAGTAATTTTTGAGCCACTTTAGCATCGCGATCTGCCAAGAAAGGACGACCTAAAGTTAAGAAATAATGGAGACGAATTTTGTGATACCAACCATCATCGTCTAGAGTAACTAAAGCAGAAGTTACGGGTAAGTTATATCGTTGTTTTAATTCATATTTCCGAATATTATGTCGTTCGGTAATAGTTTTTACTACGCGTTTTTTAAGAACTTGATATTGTGGTTCTGTTAATAAAGTAGCATTGGCGATCGCCTGACATTCTAAATTATAATTCTCCTGACGAATTTCACTAATAACCTCTATTAATGAAGGCGATTCTTTTGTTTGAGAACTAACAGTTAGAGTCTTAACTTCTGTACTATCTAATATTGTATGACCTTCTTCTTTTAAAGCCGATAAAATAGACTCGCGATAATTAATTGTGCTGGCATTATAACGCACTGCCATTTTTGCCCAACAGAGTAGAGATTCTGCTTGAAAACCCGTATCAATATCATCCCAGCCAGTTAAGTCTGATTGTTGCAATAAACGAATATTCAACTGTGTCAAACGATGTCCAGAAGTAATTAAACCAGGAATCGAAGTCGAGCCATTACCAATTTTATTAAAACTATAACTCGCACACCATAAATAACGAGGCACATTACACCGCAAACGAGCTAAAGTTTGTCTCACAGCATTGGCACTTTGTACCCCTTGTGCGATCGCCCATACCGAGGTAAAATGATTTTGCATCTCAATAGAGATCCCCGTTTCTAAACAAGGACTAGCCAACACCACATCATAGTTGCGTAGCACTCGATGCAGATTCGTAATGCAATTATAAGCAGGGTGATTAGGATCGGCTAAAGACTCAGAATCAAGGCGTAATATCTTTAAATCAGGAAATTTTTGACGAAAATAAGCCTCTAAATTCTGTGTACCCCATTTGCTACTAAGTTTTTGTGCTGAGAGACATACCAAAGGCTTACCGCCTTCTCTGATATGGGTTTCTAAATCTCTGACCAGCTTTTTCGGACTTTTACCTGTATAGTTGTAGATATTCCATGCCGTATCGCGATCGCATTTCCATTGATTAGAAATAATATAAGGTTGTAAATTGATACCTGCAAGAGTAACCAAATAATCAAGAGCAATATCACTCAAATCCGCATCAGCGATATACACTTCTCCTTGACTACCCAAAACATTTTGCATCAAACTTTTCAAACACTGTAAAATCTCTACTCGACGATCTTTGCAAGTAGTAGAATTTAAACCATGCCATAAAACCTGTTCCACTTCATCAATAATGACAATACAGTTAGACCAATCATCAGGGTTAAACTTAGCTTGGGATTGAGAATGCAACGAATCAATACACAAGCCATAACCCAACTGAGCATCATCAATATTTTTCCGCGCTTCGGTAATATAAGGCAAACCAAAACGCAGACATAAAGCCCTTACTAACTGTACCCGATGACCAATAACTAAAACCTTTTGTTGTTTTTTCCGCGCTTGGGTGACAACAGTTTCCAACAACTTAGTCTTACCCGTACCCTTTGCCGACTTCAAGCCAATTAACCTAGCATCAGTAGGAATAGTTACACCAGATAAGTAAGGACAATTTACCACTTGCTGAGGATCGTAAGTCAACCTGCGCCAAGAATTAGCCTTCCAAGTTTCCAAAGAAACCGCATTCTGATAAGCAGCGTCAAAATAAGCCACCCCTTCACTAGCAATTAAATCATCAACACCCTTCCCCAATTGACTATCCCAACTCACCACCTTTCCATGACAACCAGCTTGCTGCAATAGATAACCAGTCTTTTTAATCGCAGCATTAACCGCCTTGATAGTGTTAGGCTTTAAATCCTCATCAAATACAAAATAAAACACCCTATTCCCTACAGCCAATTTCTGCAAAGAAGGAATCAAATGAGATTTACCGATTCTTTTTCCCAACTCATCTTTAGGAGTGCGATAACCATTATTAATCCCTGGTAAACCAATAGCTGCATAACCAGCAGACAATAAAGCACCAGTTTTCTTAGCACCTTCAGTCAGACACAAAGGAATCTCAGGATGATGAGACAACCATCGCCAAAAACCCAGATCGGGTAAGGTAGTATCTACATCATCAGCAATATCTACTTTATAGCGATCGGCAATCTTTTGCCATATATGTAAAGGTGTCTTTAAAGCAAACACACTGGTAGCAGTTTTCGGCGGATGCTCATACTTAATAGCTCTCTTACCATCCTGATTGAAACGAGGGTAATCGGGCTTAAAACAACCCCAATTATCATCTTTTCCCGTAAGTAAATCTATCCCAGAACACCACCAACCACCATCAGCCAAATGATCGTAACGTTGAAGAAATTTTTCACTAACCCGCCCATCATTCCTTCTCGGTATACCATCAGAGTATAGTAAGTATTCCGCAGGAGAAAACCCTGTCAGAGAAACTACATTCAAACGAGTTAGCTCCTCATCAACGCAACTAGCCTTCCATTCCTGCAAACAATCCATATCTTTTGATTTCTCTTTTCTCTTGGGAAAAGTATCATAACACTAGATGTAGAGTATTGAGTAAAAAAAATCATAAAAAAAACGCTATATGTGAATTAGACTTTCTCTATCAAAAAACTGTGTCAACCGACATGATTCATTCTTTAAAGTCCAATAAACTTTACAATAGGAGACTCGGGAAATTAGAGAAATAAAGATAATGAGCAAATTTGATTACGATTTAATTATTATTGGTGCTGGTGTAGGTGGACATGGTGCAGCTATCCATGCGGTTAAATGTGGTTTAAAAACTGCAATTATCGAAGCAGAAGATATGGGGGGTACTTGTGTCAACCGTGGTTGTATCCCTTCCAAAGCTTTACTCGCTGCATCTGGTAGAGTGAGAGAATTTAATGATGCCCATCATTTACAATCTATGGGTATTCAAGTTGGAGGTGTCCAATTTGACAGAAGTGCGATCGCAGATCATGCTAATAACCTAGTTAGTAAAATACAAGGAGATTTAACAAATAGTCTCAAACGCCTTAAGGTAGATATTCTTCGTGGATGGGGAAAAATTGCAGGAAAGCAAAAAGTAACCGTCTCTAGCGATCAAGGAGATAAAACCTATACAGCAAAAAATGTTATGTTATGTCCTGGTTCAGTACCTTTTGTTCCCCGTGGTATTGAATTAGATGGCAAAACGGTTTTTACTAGCGACAATGCAGTAAAGCTCGAATCGCTTCCTGACTGGATTGCCATTATTGGTAGTGGTTACATTGGTTTAGAGTTTTCCGATGTTTATACTGCTTTAGGTTGCGAAGTGACGATGATTGAAGCGTTAGATAACTTAATGCCTGGCTTTGATACCGAAATTGCTAAAATGGCTAAACGTAGTTTAATTGCACCACGAGATATTGAAACTTACACAGGTGTATTTGCAACTAAAGTAACTCCTGGCGCGCCAGTTACCATTGAACTTACTGATGCCAAAACCAAAGAAGTAATTGATGTTTTAGAAGTTGATGCTTGTTTAGTTGCAACAGGTAGAATTCCCGCCACTAAAAATCTTGGTTTAGAAAGTTTAGCAGTTGAAATAGACAAACGCGGATTTATTCCTGTTAATGATAAGATGCAGGTGTTAAAAGATGGTAAACCAGTACCTCATCTTTGGGCAGTCGGAGACGCTACAGGTAAAATGATGTTAGCTCATGCTGCATCAGGACAAGGTGTGATAGCCATTGAAAATATCTGCGGTAGAAGCCAAGAAATTGACTATCGTTCGATTCCCGCAGCAGCTTTTACCCATCCTGAAATTAGCTACGTTGGTTTAACAGAAGCAGATGCTAAAGAATTAGGCGAGAAAGAAAGCTTTAAAGTAGCTACTGCTAAAACTTACTATAAAGGCAACTCCAAAGCTTTAGCAGAAGGTGAAACAGAAGGAATGGCAAAAGTAATTTATCGCAAAGATACGGGAGAATTATTAGGAGTACACATTATTGGCATTCATGCTTCTGACTTAATTCAAGAGGCTGCTAATGCTATTTCTCAACGTGAATCTGTTACTAATTTAGCTTTTAATGTCCACACTCATCCTACTTTATCTGAAGTCTTAGACGAAGCTTATAAACGTGCTGTTGTGTAATTAGCTGAGTAGTGTAATTAGTTGAGTAGGGTGGGCGACCGAAGGAAGTACTTTAGTGCATTGCCCACCTTACAATTTAAGTGATGAGTAATGTTTCATGATTAAAAATCAATTCGATCATTTGCTTTTTTTTGATTTAATTCTGTTATCAATATAATCAACGCCATAAATAGAACCAACATCATTAATAATCTTAATTTTCCCTTGCTTTAACCAAGATAATACTTTTTGAATTTCCCCATCTACTTCTGGCAAAATATCAGATAAATTTTCTTCTATCCCTGCTATCTCTCCTGCACTCGATCTTTCAAGAGAATGATTAGAAAAATCATGACTATAGTATAAACAAAGGTAATATAAGCCAAGGTTCTTGAGAAATCCATAATCATGACAGTATAAGTAATAAAACTGTTTTAATATCTCAGCGAGATTACCTTTTCTATCTAAAAAATCATGAAGTAACTTCTCTAGCTTCCAGGTATTATATTCAGCAATATTAATATATTTTTCAATTATTTTAGTTATTTTATATCGGCAATCTGAGTAATATTTATTTTTTTCTTGAGTAAAATCTAAAGATAACAATTCTATATAATCATCGGGTTTTAACGCCTGTTCTAAATCTGCTGTTTGATATACCCATTTTTCAAAATAAGTTATAGTAATTTGACGAGCCAAAAATTTGAAAAAGGTAATTTTAATTGCTGTTGATATATTGTGCAGCATAATATCATAACATAATAATAAAAAGCTTCATTTATCTCTCATTCTAGATCGCTCATCCTTAAAAACGTAACAGCCATAAAATAAAAGGAATAGTTAAAAAACAGAATAAAGTAGAAGTGATAATACTTCGAGCAACAAAATTTTTATTTCCCCCAAATTCAGTCACTAAAATCAAAGAATTAACCGCCGTAGGCATAGCACTTTGCAAAACTAAAACTTGTAAATCAAGACTAGCCAAATTCAAAAAACTACCTACTCCAAAAGCAATACTAGGAGCAATCAATAAACGTATGCTAGCAGCCAATAATTCTTTTAAACCTAACGTAAACTTGGTATAAGCCAACTGCATTCCCAATAAAATTAAAGCTATAGGTATAGCAGCTTCTCCTAATTTCTGAATTCCAAGATCTAAATCAAAAGGAAACTGAAAATTGGGAATAGTTAAAGAAATAATACGTAAACCCAAGCCCAATAAAATAGCCCATAATAAAGGCAGTTTAACAATCAATTTTAATCCCTTGATGATTCCTTTTCCTTGAATGATTGCTGGACCAAAACAAAACATTAAAATACTCGAGCCAATCATATACACTATTGCTCTTTCTAAACCTGCTGTACCCAAAGCAAAAGTCACAATAGGTAAACCCATATTACCGTTATTAGGAAATAAAGAAGTAGCAATTAAAGCAGTCTTTAAAGAACTAGAAAAACCCGTAATTCTACTGACAATTTTAGCAACAAGATAGACCAAGCAAGAGGTAATTGCAAAACCAACCAATAAACCAATTGAACTTTCTAGCGATAGAGAAGTGCGATACAAACTATCAATTACTAATGCTGGAGACAAGATATAAAGAATTAATTGTGATAAAGTTTGACGCTCCAGGGATATAGCTTTATTAGCAATAAAACCAATTAAAATTATTAACCCTACGGGTAAAACAGCAGGAAGTAAAGCAACCATAGTTTATAGCTATTATGAGAAAGTTATTAAGAAAATTGACGTTTGAGAAAATCTTGAAATCACAGCCATTTCTCTTGTATTTTTGTTATGTTGTTTGTAACAATTAGCAATATTACTTTGCCAACAACACTATGCTTGCCATCTCGCCCATGCTATCTTCAGCAGCCCAAGACGCTTTGAGCCTTAAGAGAGTCTGGGAAACTATTGATATTAATAGTTGCCCTCATGACTATAATTTTCATATGCATACTGTGGCTTCTGATGGAAAATTAACCCCATTGGAGTTATTACAGCAAGCATTGGATATTGGACTAAAAGGATTTGCGATTACAGATCATCACTCAGTCGATGGCTACCGAAAAGTTCAAACACATCTCAATAAGTTAGAACAAAACGGTCAAACTAATCAATTAACTCTCTGGACTGGAACTGAAATTACTTCTTGTCTTCTAAAAGTAGAAATTCATATTTTGGGTTATGCTTTTAATCCCAAACATCCAGCTTTGCAGACTTATCTACAATCTTGTAGCCCTTCTGGAGAAGATGCAGAAGCCCACAAAGTAATTGATAGCATTCATCAAGCGGGAGGTTTGGCTGTGTTGGCACATCCCCATCGCTATCGTCGTTCCGCACAAGAGTTAATTCCTGTGGCTGCTCAATTAGGTATTGATGGTGTAGAAACTTATTATGCTTACGGAAATCCTAATCCTTGGCAACCTACTATGAAAAAAACAGAAGAAGTTCAAAAATTAGCTTCTCAGTATAATCTTTATACTACTTGTGGCACTGATACTCACGGTTCTAGTTTACTCCAACGTGTTTAGGCTAATTTTTTAGGTTCTTCAACCGTTGTCCAATCATTACAATACGCGCCTTGAAATCTGAAGAGTAACATGGGTTCTGTTGAAAAACCCCTCAGTTGTAGTTCGTTCAACAGGCACAAGTTACTGTAGTGAGTATATATATTTTGTGCGATGCTGCGTACAAAAAATGTTGTCAAAAGTATCTAAGTAGGTCAACCTAATCTACAAGATGTTCGATCTTTAAAAAGCATGGAGCTACTTAATCTTAATATTCAAAACTTTCGTTTCCTGCGCCTTCATGAACAGTTTTCACCCATTTTAATCTTTTAGGGCGAATCGACATTCTAACGGTGATACTAGTCATTACTACTTGCCAGTGGAGCATATAAATCATGCCTCGGAAAGTTTGAATCGCAATTCCCAAGATATTGATAGGTTGATTATTGGTCTGTTTAACCCTTACTATGCCTTGAAACATATTAACGGAGCCATAGAAAATCAATAGGGTGCTTAACGGTGCTAAAACAGGTAGGCGGTGACGTAATAACACCATCATTAAATCGGGGATGTTAGCAGCAGGTAAAATATATTGAAGCAGTACAAAACAGACTAAATCGAATCTTTTGACAAATCCTATAGGATTACTGAAAATATAACGCCAATAGTCGAGATAACGTTGATAACCACCTTCAGCCCAACGGTTGCGTTGATGCCAAAGAGCGATCGCTTTAGTAACTCCTTCTTCCTCTACCGCAGGATTGAGTAATAATCCTATTTTCCAGTTATCTAGATGCAAGCGAGTGGTCAGATCGAGATCGTCAGTAATGGTTTCTTCATTCCAACCACCACAACTTCTAAGAGCAGATCGGCGCACAAATTGACCGTTTCCTCTTAATTCCCCAATGCCATCTAGAGCAATCCGTTTTTGCTGTACATAGCTATCGAGTAACATTTCGGCTGCTTGTCCTTTTGTCCAGAAGTTTTCTGAACTATTGGCGATCGCTTTTCTGACCTGTACTGCTCCCATCCTTTCTTCTGTAAACATGGGAGCGACTTTGCGTAATAAGTCGGATTCTACTCCTGCATCGGCATCAAAAACCCCGATAATTTCTCCTTTAGCTTGAGATAAAACTTGATTCAACGCTCCAGATTTGCCACCCCCTGCATTAGCCGAGCGATGAACTACTTCTAATTGGGGATATTCTAGTGCCAATTGGTCTAATATTTCCGAAGTGCGATCGCTGCTGTGATCGTCGATTGCCCATACTTCGTATTTGTCTGTAGGATAGTCTAGGTTACACAACATTCTGATAGAGCGGGCAATTACTATTTCCTCGTTTTTGGCTGCTACTAACAAAGATATTGTGGGGGCGGAGTCTAAGTATTTATCTTCTAAAGCTGGTAGGGTAGGAGCGGGTTTGGCAGCTAATAAGCGAATGATGTGAATTGCCATCAGTGTGGTCACTATTGCCACTACGCTGTAACCCCAAGATACGTAATGTAGCCCGATTACAATTAGCCATATTAGCATTAAGACAAAGGCTGCTTTTTTTCTGCGCCCTGCTGTCCTTTGAAAGAAATCACTCCCCCATTCTTCTGTTTCGTCTTCTGGATCGATCCATTCTGATAAAAAAGACTCTATAGGGTCTAGATCGTAATCTGGGGGTAATTTCTCTGCCATAATTAACTGTAATATCTGATACTAAAGGGAAAAAGGATAATCAACAGTAACTATTGTATCTAAGTTTGCTATATATTAATTTTTTTGGCTATTCTTTAATATTTAACATATTAAACCTCGAATATCGAACTAGACAATTTTCTGATTTTGGCAGTTTTCAACGAATTTTTTGCACAAATTAGTTCAAAATAGTGGATGGGTAAAAGCTTTAACTTATCTAAATTAATAATAAAAAAACTTAAGTATGAATGATTTATCTCTCGGTTTAGCGATCGCTATGTTATCGGTATTTTGGGTGGAGTTAGTACGAGATTTTTATCATGCTCTATCCCATGTTTGGCAACCATTATATCGTCTTCATGTCTGGCATCATAAAGTATTTCGTCGAGATTTATCGGTAGTCAGTGACACTATTTATCGTCAGGCGCATTGGTATAATGATGTTCCTGAAGCATTGGTGATGTTGCTGTTAAGTTTTATTCCTTGGACTATTGCTTACAGTAACAATCTGTCCTATAGTTGGCTCGGTAGTGCGGGAGCAATTTATACTGGCACTTTTTTGTTGGGTGCGATCGCTAGAGGTTTGGGTATCCCAGGAGTGGATGAGCTTACCGATCTTACTCATCGTCAGGGAGAATTTAAGACTGTACCTGCATCTTGGTTAGTTAATCGTCCTTACCACTGGCGACATCATTTTGATAATCAGAATGCTTATTATTCAGGCACTTTAACTGTAGTTGATAAATTAATGGGTACTGCGTTATCTCTCAGAGGGAAAAAAATTGCTGTCACAGGCGCATCGGGTACACTAGGCAAAGCATTAATCAAAGAATTACATTTAGCGGGAGCAAAAGTAACTGCTTTAACTTCTTCTGAGCGAGAAACTGTTTTAGATATTGCAGGTGAAACAACCCCTATCAAAACTATTTTTTGGCAAATAGATCGAGAAACTGAATTATTAACAATCCTCGAAAAAATTGATATTTTAATTCTCAATCACGGAATTAATGTGGGGGGAGAAAGAACTGAAAAAGCCATTATGAAATCATATCAAATCAATGCTTTTTCTCAATTAAGCCTAATGGAATTATTTTTTAAAACCGTCCGTACTAATGAAGATATTGCTAAAAAAGAGGTCTGGCTCAATACTTCAGAAGCAGAAGCTAATCCCGCATTTAGTCCTCTGTATGAACTTAGTAAAAGAACTCTTGGGGATTTGATTACACTGCGCCGCTTAGATGCTCCTTGTGTCGTTAGGAAACTAATATTAGGCCCTTTCAAAAGTAACCTTAATCCTATTGGTATTATGTCTGCTGATTGGGTAGCCAAACAAATTGTTAATTTAGCAAAAAGAGATGTTAGAAATATCATTGTTACCATCAATCCTTTAACATTTCTGACTTTCCCC
Organism: Hyella patelloides LEGE 07179; assembly: GCF_900659865.1. Lineage (GTDB taxonomy): Bacteria > Cyanobacteriota > Cyanobacteriia > Cyanobacteriales > Xenococcaceae > Hyella > Hyella patelloides. Next base: position 7,394 of record NZ_LR213911.1, on the reverse strand, counting down.
CTTAAAGAATTTAGCAACTCTCTTTATTTCAAATTATTTAGTAAAAATACAAAAATATAGTTTAAAAATTAAATATCTACTACATGCTACAGACTTACTTTAAAAGAACTTAGTTTATAAAGTATTATCTTTTTATTTCGTGTTAATAGAATTATTATGATAGTTTTGAAATTAATTACGATCTCGATTATGGTGCCAAATTTCAACTTTAATCAGCGATCGCTGATTACTGATTACTGACTACGTCCTCGAAGGAGGATTACTGAATAAGATGCGTATTTTTATTAGTACAGGAGAAGTTTCAGGGGACTTACAGGGTGCGATCTTAATCAAAGCCCTCAAACAACAAGCTGCGATCGCTGATATCGAATTAGAAATTACGGCATTAGGAGGCGATCGGATGAAGCAAGCAGGAGCCACAATACTTGGAGATACTACCAGTATTGGTTCGGTAGGATTGCTAGAAGCTTTGCCTTTTGTCTTGCCTACTTTAAAGCTGCAAAGTATTACTAAAAAATATCTATCAGATAATATTCCCGATGCTTTGGTTTTAATTGATTATGCTGCACCAAATATTGCGATCGGGCGTTATGTAAAAAAACATTTACCACAGATACCTATTATTTATTATATTGCTCCTCAAGATTGGGCTGTACCCATGTTAGGTAACGCAGCAAAACTAACTAATTTTGTAGATAAATTACTTGCTATTTTTCCTCAAGAAGCTAACTACTATCAACAAAAAGGTATCGATACAATTTGGGTAGGTCATCCTTTACTGGATCGGATAAAAAACGTTCCCAATCGAGAAAAATCTCGTCAATTACTAAATATTTCTCCAGAGCAAACTATTATTACCTTACTTCCTGCTTCGCGTCGCCAAGAAATAAAACAGATGTTACCAGCAATTGGTGAAGCAGCTCATTTAATTCAGCAACAAATACCCGATATCCATTTTTTAATTCCCGTATCTTTAGATATCTATCGTGATGCAATTTCAGCAGTAGTAGAGCAATATCAGCTATCAGCAACTATCATAGAAAATAAAACTTTAGAAGCTATAGCAGCAGCCGATATTGCTATTACAAAATCAGGAACAGTCAACTTAGAAATTGCCTTATTGAATATTCCTCAAGTAGTCTTGTATCGAGTTCATCCTATTACCGCTTGGTTAGCTCGTAACTTATTAAAAATTGACGTTCCTTTAATGTCTCCGCCTAACTTAATTGTAGATCGAGAAATTGTTCCTGAACTACAACAAGAATCAGCCACGCCTAGCAATATTGCCAACACTTCCCTAGAGCTATTATCAAACCCCGCTAAATGCCAAAAAATGATTGCTAATTATCAAAAAATGCGCTCTCTTTTAGGAGAAATTGGTGTTGGCGAAAAAGCTGCTAAAGAGATTTTGCAATTTAATAAGCAATCTTGAAAAAAAGGGAAATGAAAGAATTTTCTAGAAAGTGGAATAAGCAATAAACAAGAGAAGACTTAACCCATAGCAATATAATGTGGTTGAGATTCAATTTTGGCAAACCAAGATTTAATAGCAGAATAACGACTGAGATCGAATCCGCCTTCTTCTGCGACATGGGTATAAGCGTATAAACCAATATCTGCAATGGTGTATTTATTTCCTACAAAAAATTGATTTCGGCTTAAATGTTGTTCCATGACATCTAATGCAGCATAGCCAGGCTTTGATTTTTCTTCTAAAACAGTTTTATACTTTTCCGCACCTTTCAAATAACGAATTAAGTAGCGAGAACTAGCAATATAAGGTTCGTGGCTGTATTGCTCGAAGAATAACCATTGTAAAACTTGAGAACGTTGTAAGCGAGTATTTGGCAAAAAGTCTGTACCTTCGCTTAAAAAATACATAATAGCATTAGACTCAAAAAGGTACTCTTGTGAAGCAAACTCTAGTACAGGAATTTTACCATTAGGGTTTCTTTGCAAAAATGCTGCGGTACGGCTTTCTTGTTGCAAAATATCTACGGGTATCCATTCATAAGGCTTTTGTAATTGATGTAAGAGGAGTTTTACTTTGTAACAATTACCAGAGAAAACATCGCCATAAACTTTATAAGTGAAGTTGCTCATAATTTAACCTACCTTCCGCACGTCAAAATGTAATACTTGAGAAGTCAGGGAAATTAAGCAGTTAACCTGACATTACTTGAGACTAACCCTAAAAAAATCCTAACATTTACTGTATCGACCAAAATTCAAACTTTCCTTATCATCATTAATGAAAGACAAGTTAATTCATTCACTTTCTTGCAACACTACGGAGATTTTGCATATGCTACATCCAAATACTCATATCAACCTACTCATAATGAGCTTTGTAACTTGGCTGGTTTTTGTGCTGATTGGACTACCAGATTATTACCAAAGCTGGAGTTTCAATGCTCAGGTCATTATCTGTGTTTTAGTTACAGTTTTATATTTTCCTCTGACAGTTTTTATTTTGAACAAGTTTGGCAATCAAGAATATATCAAAAATTCTCTTTGGTTAGCTTTTTATCTCACATTGCCTCTGTTTATTTATGACTATGTGTACATTGTCTTAATCAAGGGAGATGATATATCTTTCGTCTTTAGATACTGGTATTTAAGCTTTTTTTATTTTTCTTTTTGGATTCAATTTCCTTTGGTTGGCTGGTTAATCAAGCAGAAAGCACTTGATTCACTATCTGCTCAAGAGTGACTAACAGCGAGTATGGTTAACACAACCAAAATGATTTAATTAACTTCGTATTTTTTTATTGGTGATTTAAGTATACTAATGTAGTGCAAAAATAAACCGCCAATATTTATTACAAGACTATAATTTTTGACGTAGCTGTTTAATTGCAGTGCTAGTATTGCGATTATCTGCGACTTTAAAACAATTTGCCATTAAATTTAAAACATCAATATTTGGAAAATAAAGGCTACGGTTACTTACTATATATTGATTATTTTCTAAACGATAAATTGTAATCTTTTCCTTTTTAAATAGCCAAACTTCAGGTACTTGATAAAGTAAATAATCATTAATATCTGTATAGCTGGTAATATCAATCTCAATTACTAAATCTGGTGGTGGCTCGACTTTCCAATTAATTCTTTTCTTTCCTGAAATTGCTTGCCAATTATCAATATAAAAACAATAATCGGGTTCAATCCCGCTTTTTTGGGGTAACTTCATAGTAATTGGCGTAAATGCTTCATACTCTTTTTCTAAATGATCGAGTATTGCCTTAATAGCATCTGCAATTAGACTAACATTTCGTCCGTGTTCGGGCAAAGGACTCATAAACCAGATTTTTCCAGGGCGATATTTTAAACGAGGAATCGAGCGATCTCCTAATTGCTGACTCAAACTTTCATACTCATCCCAACTACCAGGTATTTGAAACAATGAACCTGGAGGAATATCGATTTTTTCTGGAGAAATTACAGCAAACATATAGTCAGAATATTTTGTTGATTGTCCTTAATTTTATCGCTGATTTCAGGTCAGTAAAAGCGATCGCTAAAGACAATTCAAATCTACTTCTTGACCTAATTGGATATTTCAGGCTGAAAACTCTTGGAGTAACATCATTGTCTCTTTCCCACGTGAGGTAGGTACAAATAAATGATCGTGATAATAAGCAGAGATGGCATTAACGCTGATATCATGTTGAGCTAATTTGTGAGTAATAGCAGCTAAAAAGCCCACTGCTTCTAAACTAGAGTGAATAGAAAGAGTAATCATGGAAAATACTGCTGTGTAAGATAAAGCAACCTTATCAGCTTGTTCGCGTTTCAAAATTAAGGTTAAGCCTTCATCTTCTCTAAATAGACAAATCGGATCGAGACTAGAATAGCGACTGTCTTGAGGATCGATACTGCAAAATACGTACTCTCCTGGGTGGAGAATCGGCTGCATAGATTTTAATAGAGTACTAAGATTAGTTTCCCCTGACATTAATATATGTAGCTTTGGATAATACTTCGATTGTAATTCTACACTACGCATACAGCATCTATACAAGAGTTAGAAAGAATCAAAATGAGTAGAGATGTTAATCAAGGCTTAATCTTATTTACCGCGCCCTTCGGGCTCTCTGTAATAAGTAACTCGTCATTAAGTAATAAGTAAAGCCCGAAGTTTGGTTAAAAGCCTCCTGCATTTATGCGCGAAAAATAAAAATATAATTCAATTATTGAATCCTCGCTCCTTTGGGCTGAGGTAATGACGAGTTACTCTAAACTTCACTACTCATTACTCGTGAATATTTCCTTTACTTAAATAACAGTGACAGTTTGGTTTCTCAATAGTAGATTGAGCTAAGGCATTAAGGGCTGTTGCTGCCAATAAACCTCCACCGAGAGAACCAACAATAGTAATAAAAGGAATGCCAGAACGCATCAGTAAACGTTTAGCTGCGGGTGCATGACTAAAGCCAATAGGCATACCGATAATTAGAGCAGGATGTATTAAATCGTTTTTGATCGCCCGACAAACAGAGATTAATATTGAAGGAGCATAACCAATAACTAGAATACAGCCAGAAGATAGTTGCTGGATATCTTTGTGCCAAGCAGTGGAACTCCAAAACTCCTGTTCGGCTTCTGCTGCATCTGTAAGATGAGGATTATCGATTAAAGTTATTATTTGACAACCGAGATGTGCCAGTCGAGGGCGATCGCAAGCAGCTACAATAGCGGAAACATCCCCCACAATCTGACAGCCCGATTTAAGTGCTTCTCTTGCAGCAGCAATTGCACCCGAACTAACTTGCACAAAATTAATTAAGCTCACATCACCACAGGCTAATACCAGTTGAGCCAGTAAATCGGCTTCAATTTCCGATCGCTCAGATAAATCGGGTAATAACAGCTTTAAGGATTCAGAAAAGGATTCAGGATGAGCAGGAGTAGCTGTATCGAGAGCATCCCAAAAGGTTGCGGTTTCTGAAAGTTGCAGTTTTGCGATCGCTTCTGTTCTAACAGTTTGACAAAGGTTGTCTCTTCCTAATAACCCTTCTAAAGCAGATGCAGTTTGTCGTAGTTTAGCAATTTGTTCGATAACGGTTCGGTATTGCTGCTGAAGTTGAGGGAGTAAAGTATCGCTTGCTGGTGGTAAAGTTTCAGTAGTAAGTAATTTGCGGATATGTTCCAGTTGAAAACCCTGTTGTTTGAGAGCGACAATAGTTTGCAGTTGTTGTACATGACTTTCTGAATACAGGCGATAGTTACTCGGCGATCGCGATGCTTCTGGTAGTAGTCCAATCTGATGATAGTAACGCACCATGCGCGGAGTCAGACCGTTGCCGACTTTTTCCGTAAGCTGTTTTATTGTTAAGTTTTGATTAGTCATTCTTGACCTTAACACCAATGTCAAAGTGTAGTTTAAGTGAGTCGTTAACACCGCGATTGGATATGCCGATTAACCGTTAGCATCCCTCGCGGTCAAATTTGGATCGGTGATGGCTCAACTTACTCTTGATAGAATTTTACACAAATATGCCGATGCCTACGCAGCAGCTATCTGTGGCATTTTGGTTTTTTTCGGCTGGCTTTGCCTTAATTTCAACTGGATCGGTTTTGCTTTATTAATTTTGACCGCAGCTTATGTCATTGGCGGTTATGAAAGTACCAAAGAAGGACTTACTACCCTCTGGCAAGAAAAAGAACTAGATGTAGATTTACTAATGATCGTAGCAGCTCTAGGGGCAGCTAGTTTGGGTTTATGGCGACGGGAGTATTATTTAATTATTGATGGCGCAGTCTTGATTCTTATTTTCGCCATTAGTGGTGCTTTAGAAAGCTTTGCCATGCAGCGCACCGAGCGTAATATTCAATCTTTAATGGCAGTTACTCCCGATACTGCTAGGCTCATACATAATGGTCGAGAAAGCCAGATAGCGATCGCTAAATTACAAGTGGGAGATGTGGTTTTAGTTAAACCTGGAGAAATGATTCCCACCGATGGCATTATTTTAGAGGGACAATCTACGGTCAATCAAGCTCCGATTACTGGAGAATCGATTCCTGTGGATAAAGCTCTGGGTGATGAAGTTTTTGCAGGTACTCTTAATGGTAATGGCGTATTGCAACTGAGAGTTCATCAACCGCCAGAAAGTAGTCTGATTCAAAGAGTAATTCGTCTTGTCGAACAGGCTCAAAACCAAGCCCCTCCCTCTCAGCAATTTGTAGAACGTTTTGAAAGAGGTTATGCCAAAGTAATTGTTTTATTGGGTCTAATTTTAGGAACTTTACCGCCTTTTGTCTTGGGTTGGGATTGGGAAACGACTATTTATCGGATGCTCATCTTTTTAGTGGTGGCTTCTCCTTGTGCGTTGATGGCATCGATTATGCCGACACTACTATCGGGTATTGCTTGTGGGGCGCGACAGGGTATTTTGTTTAAAAATGGGGCGCAGTTAGAAAAAATTGGTCGGGTAAGAGCGATCGCTTTTGATAAAACTGGTACTCTGACAACGGGACAATTAGAGGTAACAGATATTATTCCCGCAGCACAATATTCGACTGAACGATTGTTAGAATTAGCTGCTGCGATTGAATCTGGCTCAGAACACCCCATCGGCGAAGCCATTATCCAAGCAGCACATCAAGCCAATTTATCATGGCAAAGTGCTACTAATATCCAAGCCAAAACAGGTCAAGGAATTATTGGAGAAGTAGCAGGAGAAAAAGTTACAGTGGGCAAAGCTCACTCGCTGACGCGAGATCTCTTCAAGATCGCCATAGATCCTAAATTAAAGCAAGCTAGTCATACCCTAGAAACCGCAGGTAAAACCGTTGTTTGGGTAAGTTTAGCAGAAGAAACTATTGGGATCATTGCGGTTGCTGATACAGTCAAACCAGAAGCAGCAAGGGCTATCTCTAGCTTAAAACAACTGGGAATCGAAGCCACAACCATGCTTACAGGAGACAATCAAAGTACAGCCCAAAGCGTAGCTCAAGCCCTAAATCTCGATCGCGTTGATGCTCAATTATTACCAGAAGACAAACTCAACGTTATCAGACACCTACAACACAAGTACCAAAATGTAGCCATGGTGGGAGATGGCATTAATGACGCTCCTGCTTTAGCTGCTGCTAATGTGGGGGTAGCAATGGGGGTTGCGGGTACGGATGTCGCTTTAGAGAGTGCAGATATTATTTTAATGTCCGATAACTTAGCCAAATTATCTCAAGCAATTCAACTTGGTCGTCGTGCTAATCGTATTGTCAAACAAAATATCATTTTTGCACTTTCGTTTATCTGCTTGCTATTGGTAGCTAATTTAGTCGGCAGTATTAATTTACCCTTGGGCGTAATCGGACATGAAGGTTCAACCTTGTTAGTCACTTTAAATGGTCTGCGCTTACTGAAATAATTAGCTCTGCGT
>NZ_LR213910.1 GCF_900659865.1 Hyella patelloides LEGE 07179 | reverse complement strand
CGTCGGTGTTGGCGATCGCTTTAAATGTTTAAGAATCTGCAATTCTACATCCATTGCCCTCTCTACCTATCCGCTTCTAAATATTTCTTCTATTGTAATTCCCATCTCGGAAAGTGACATAAGAGGGGTATAGTCATTTTAATTAAAGCTGAGACAAACGAAGGTAAAATGTAAAATATATAATTTTAGCTGGCTAGTATCAATGCCTTACAGTTTAGACCTAAGAAAAAAAATAGTTGACTATGTAGAACGAGGAGGAGGTGTGACTAAAGCTGCTCAAATTTTTAAAGTATCAAGAGCATCAATATATCGTTGGTTAAATAGAGAAAATTTAGAGGCAACTAAAGTTAAACGTCGTCAAAGAAAATTGGATTGGGAAGCTTTAAAAAAAGATGTTAGAGAAAATCCACAACATCGATTAATAGATCGAGCAATTAAGTTTGAAGTTCAACCTTCAGCTATATTATATGCTCTGCGTCAAATGAAAATTACGAGAAAAAAAAACAATTACGTTATCGCGAAAGAAGCAGAAAAGAAAGAATCAAATACTATCAAAAATTAAGAGAACTAATCAGAGTTTACGGTGGTAAAAGTTTAGTCTTTATTGATGAGTCTGGATTTGAACCAATTTCTTGTTGTATCTATGGTTGGTCAGTTAGAGGACAAAAAATTTATGGAGAAAGACAAGGCAAAAGAGGGGTTAGGGAAAATTTAGTAGCAGCCAGAAGAAAAGGGACACTCATATTTGATTGCACCTATGATCTTTACAGGCAGTCTCAATGCTCAAGGGTTTGAAGGATGGTTCAATAAATATTTATTGCCGTCGTTAACAAGAGCGTCGGTATTAATTATGGATAATGCACCAATTCATCGTAAAAGTGCCATTAGTCAATTAGTAGAACATACAGAGCATCAAATAGTATTTCTTCCCAAATATTCTCCTGATTTGAATGATATTGAACACGATTTTAGTGCCTTAAAGCGAAAAAGAATGTATGCATCTTCAGATACTTCCCTAGATGATATTATTCGTGATTATTGCATAACTTAGTGTTTCTTTCTTATTTGAAATAACTATATATGTTATTTGAGCTTGCGCTTACACAATTGTTTGCTTTTTGATTTTTCTTGACTTTTTTCTAATTTTCTTAACTTGTAATACTATTTCTCATGAATTAACGGTAGAGATGGAGGAATATATTTACATTGATAAAAAACTCAGAGATTTTATTATTCCAACAACCTGCACTCTATCCGCAACATCCTAACAAAAACCAAGGTTCTCGCTATTTAAGAGAAATAGTATAATAAATGGTTAGTTGTTACTTTTTCGAGATTTACTAATTTTATTAATTATCAATTACTGTTAAATTGCAAATTGTTTTAACAGATAATCATAAAATTTGCTTTTCTCTACTTCTGTCATTACTTGAGTTTTTCTACCGCCCGATTTGAGAATAGTTCTGCCTTGACTGCTTCCTGTGGTTATAATATCAGTCTCTTGCTCTATTACAGTGTAAAATTCAGGACGAGCTAAATAGGCTGTAGCCAGAATATCCCAGCAATAATAAGCTTGAGGAATTGCTAGAGAGTAACACATTCCTGCTAAGTCCGAAAGAGGATACTTGCGCTGTTGTGTCAAAGTTTTAATAAATTCAGTCGTAACGGGGACAGTATTAGTAATATCTAGAGGACATAGAGTAATCGGTATTGCGCTATCCCAAATTTGCTTGGCAGAAATAGCATCCCAAAAAACATTCCATTCTGCTGTACCATCATGTTCTAAAGCAAAAGCTTTTTCTACATTACCCCCTACTTGAAGTGCGCCACCCATCCAAATAATTTCTTGAATTTTATCGACGATTTCTGGTTGAAGTGCGATCGCTTCTGCTATGGTGGTCAAAGGGCCTGTTATCATCAGGGTAACTGGAGCATCAGCATTTTGTAAGCAACTAATAGTAAATTCTGTACCTGTTGCGGTGGCTAGAGGCGTTTTAATAGTACCTTTTTCGTTAAGAATCGGAAAATTATCAATAATCGTACAATCACGGCGAAATTCAGGAGGAAAAGGATTGATACCTCTGACAATACTTTCTGCTACAGCAATCTCGCTTTTACCCATTAAATCTAGTATTTTACGAGTAACGCTTACCGCAGCTTTTGGGTAACAATCGGCGGGAGTAACTACTATTCCTAGGGGTCTAACTTCTGGCATAGTCAACATTAGCATCATTGCCAAAAAGTCATCAATTGCCCCATCGTGATCCATTAAGACAAGTTTTTGATTCATATTTGCTTGATTTATCAGCAACTTAGGGACATTTCATGAAATGTCCCTAGAGAATTAAATTCCCAATAATATGTTTTAGAAAAACACATCCATTTCAGAACGTCCAGTTATTTTGAGCCAGTTTTGCGCTTCCATGTAGTTATTAGGAGCGATGCGAATTGCCTGTTTCCAGTATTCTGCTGCTTTATCGTATAAAGCCTCTGCTTCTTCTTCTCTTCCTGCTTCGCGAGCTTTTTCCCCTTCGTAATGATACAGTACCGCAATGTTGTTAAGAGCTTGGGGCATTCTGGGATTTAGCTCAATAGATTCTATATACAGTTCTATTGCTTTATCTATATCACCATTACTGGCATGGATTAAGCCCATATTGTATAAAATATAACTACGATCGTTAGTGTCTTCTTCTAGTGTGAGAGCTTCTTCATAGTTTTCCAGAGCTTCTGCATATTCTCCATCACCTTGAGCAGACATTCCATCACGGTAGTAAGCAAAAGCTTCTTTAGCCTTTTTATTTGTAGGCAGAACTTTTAAAATAATATCTGCCATAACGGTAAAAGTTTTATCAACAAAGTTATCGTTTCTCTGAGTACGAGGCATAGCTGTTTAGATAGAAGGATATTTTTTTATGGTTCGATCCTACCGTTTTTCCGCTACCAAGTGGATGGTTACAACGAAACAATTAACATTGATGAATCACAATGACTCAAACAGTTTGGATTGCTCGACATGGAAATCGTCTTGATTTTGTTAATCCCGAATGGTTTAATACTGCCCAAAGACGTTACGATCCTCCTTTATCAGAGGATGGTGTAATTCAAGCACAAGAGTTGGCAGCCAGACTAAAACCTGAAAAAATAGCACATATTTTTGCTTCTCCTTTTTTGCGTACTATCCAAACTGCTTACGAAGTTGCTCAAGTGTTGGATTTGCCCATTAAGTTAGAAGCAGGATTATGTGAATGGCTCAATCCTTACTGGATGGATGAATCGCCAGAAACTCACCCTCAAGAATGGTTAGCACAGCAATACCCTTTGATTGATTGGAATTATCAATCTTATGTTGAGCCACAATATCCTGAAACTGAAACAAAACTCTACAAACGTACTGCAACAACAGTAAACAAATTAGTTACAGAGTTTTCTGAAGATATTTTAATAGTAGGGCATGGTGGCTCTGTATTGGGTACAACTAGAGGTTTAGTGACAGAAAGTTCAACTTTCAAAGTGTCTTTGTGCAGTTTAACCAAAGTAGTTTATTGTAATAATAATTGGCAATTAGAATTAACCGCAGATACTTCTCATCTTAGCCAAACAGAACAAAACGTGAGGTTTAATTAAACTGTTTTTAATTTACAGTTATGATTTTCTAAGCTAATTTTTCGAGAATTCTTATGAGATAAACAGTAATAGTTTACTTTGTTTAAAGAGAACACCAAAACCGTTGGCTTCTACTTAATAATAGCGATCGCTAAAAGAAAGATCGCAGCTAGGGGCGAAACATCTGGTAAATTAACTTAAGTTGACAAAATAAAATATAAGCTTGTCATTAATGAGCTAAAACTTACCATTTGTCGTCTTTAAGGAGAGAAATAGCTTCTGAATGCATATTGCTTGGTTAGGAAAAAAATCACCATTTTGCGGTAATGTCACCTATGGTAGAGAAATAATCAAGGTACTTTTAAGCAGAAATCATCAGGTAAGCTTTTTGCATTTTGCTCAAGGAAAAAGTAACCACCACAATAACTCTAAGTCTCCAGAGGTATTATTACCCTTTCTTTATAAATCTCAGGTATACACTATTCCTACCTTAAAGGCTAGCAAAGTTTTTATGCAATCGCTACAAAAACTAAAACCTGATTTGGTACATGCTTCTCTTACCCTATCTCCCCTTGACTTTTTGTTACCAGATATTTGCGAGGAAATGAGTCTGCCCTTAGTGGCGACATTTCACCCTCCTTTTGATAGTAAAATTCGTAATTTTAAATCTAGTACCCAATACTTTACTTATCAGCTTTACGCGCCCTTTTTGGCTCACTACGATAGCACTATTGTTTTTAGCGATATTCAACGGGATTTGCTGATTAAACTGGGTGTACCATCCCAGAAAGTAGCAGTAATCCCTAATGGAGTAGACGAGCAAAAATATTCTCCTGGCTATTCTAGCCTCAAGTATCAGTTGCAAGCGAAAACTCTTTTTGTCTATCAAGGAAGAATTGCAACGGAAAAGAATATAGAAGCTTTGTTAAAAGCGTGGAAACATTGTCAAATGGGAGATCATTGCAAGCTGCTCATGGTCGGTGATGGGCCATTGAGAGCCAGTCTACAACCCCATTATGGTAAAGAGCAAAATATTATCTGGTTTGGTTTTGTTGCCGAAGAAGAGAAACGCATTGATATCCTAAGAGCAGCAGATGTTTTTATTCTTCCCTCTTTGGTAGAAGGTTTATCCATTTCTCTGTTAGAGGCTATGGCTTGCGGTGTCGCTTGTCTTGCTACCGATGCTGGTGCAGACGGGGAAGTCCTAGATAAGGGTGCGGGAATAGTCATGGATACCCAAGGAGTAACTACCCAGCTAAAAACTTTGTTACCTCTGTTAAGTCAACAACCAGAAATGGCTACCTTGCTAGGGAATAAAGCCAGACAAAGAGTATTAGAGCGTTACACCTTATCCCAGAATATTACCAAACTAGAACAGCTTTACACTCAAGTTGCTGCCATAAAACTTATCAAGCTAGGGGTTAGGAGTCAGAATTTTTGATTGCTAATTTATAATGAGTTTAGTTAGCGTTATTATTCCAGCTTATAACGGTGAATTTTATATTAGAGAAGCGATCGCTAGTATTTTAGCGCAAACCTACACTAATTATGAAATCATAATAGTTGATGATGGCTCTACAGACAATACTCGTCAAGTGGTAGAAGCGTTAAAAAAAGATTATAAAGGCAGTCTGATTTATATTTTTCAAGACAATCAAGGAGTAGCTAAAGCTCGCAACAAAGGCTTGGAAGCAGCAAAAGGAAAATATATTGCTTTTTTAGATCAAGATGACTTTTTTTTACCCTATAAGCTTGTTGAACAGGTATCTTTCATGGAAGCTAAACCTGATTTGGGCTTGGTTAATAGCGGTTGGGATATCGTTAACCAAGCAGGAAAAATTATTTCTACAGTACAGCCTTGGCATAGCTTATCCCAATTAAACACCACAGCATTAATTATTTGGAAACCAGTATTTCTGGGTGCAATGTTATTTCGCTATTCTTGGTTACAAAAAACCAGTGGTTTTGACTCCCAATTAGAGCAAACTTCTGATGTTGAATTAGTATTGCGCTTGGCTGTTATGGGTTGTCAAGGAGATTGGGTAAAACAATCTACTGTAGGTTATCGTCAACACAAACACAATGCATCAAAAAATAGTTTGTTGCAAGCTAAAGAATTAAACCAGATGTTAGAAGAATTTTTTGCTCGATTAAATATTTCTTCAGAAATCAAAGCCTTAGAAGCAGAATCTCGCTATCAAAGTTTGGTTTGGAGTGCTTGGCGACTATACAATACGGGATATTTAGCAGAAATGAGTCATTATCTCGCTCAATCTTGTGCTTATACGGATAAATATGCCACGGAAATTGTCTTAGATTGGATTAAATATTTTAAACAATATGCTGCTGAATATGGCACAACTATAAATGTTAATCTACTCTCTAATTCTTCAGAATGGCAACAGTTAATTAGAAAGCTCTTGTTTCTTAGCTACTAACTATTAGTTTTTGAACAAGATTGCAAAAATATAATTATTACCAAACTGTCATTGATTTAAATTAGAGCTTACAAATGTCCTGAAACTGCAAAACAATTAATTTCATTAATATCAATATCTTAGTGAAAAATCCAATTTTAATTAATCTCTCTGTTATCTTTAATAAACCCACTGGAATTGCGACTTATGCTTTAAATGTAGCGCAGCACTTGCAGAGTATTCATCCGATTTTATTAACAGCAAATCAACAATCTAACTTGCAATGCTATTCTATCCCTAATAATATGACTCCCGCAGAAGGAAGTAAAGGACATTTACGCCGATTATTATGGACACAATGGCAATTACCAAACATATATAAACAGCTACAAAGTAATTTAATTTATTCCCCAATACCAGAAGCACCACTATATACTAAATGCCGTTATGCAGTGATGTGCCACGATTTAATTCCTTTACGTTTTCCTCAGCAATTTTCCCCTTTAACTAATTATTTTCGTTATTTAGTACCTCAAGTATTAAAACAAGCAGAACATATTATTTGTAATTCAGAATCTACAGCTAAAGATATTACTAATTACTATGGTATTGATGCCAAAAAAATTACACCTATTTTATTAGCCTATGATACTAGTCATTTTTATCCTCAAAGTCCAGAAAAAAACGCAAACTTAGAACTAGACAAACCTTACTTTTTATACTTAGGTCGTCACGATCCTTATAAAAATATAGCTCGCTTAATTACTGCTTTTACTAAGATTAAAAATAATCAAGACTATTATTTGTATATTGCAGGTTCAACCGATCCTAGATTTACTCCACAATTACAACAACAAGTATTAGAATTAAATCTTACCCAACAAGTTAAGTTCTTAGACTATATATCTTATCAAGAATTACCGCAATTACTGAGTAACTCCTTGGCTTTAGTATATCCTACTCTTTGGGAAGGATTTGGCTTACCAGTATTAGAAGCAATGGCTTGTGGCACAGCCGTTATTACTTCTAATTTAGCCTCATTACCAGAAGTCACAGGAGACGCTGCAATTTTAATTAACCCTTATAATGTCCTAGAAATAACTAATGCCATGACAGAAATAATCGAAAATCAAAAAATGCGATCGCATTTTCAAAAACTCAGTCTTGCAAGGGCAAAACTATTTAGTTGGGCAAAAACTGGAGAACAAACTAAAACAGTACTACAGCAATTTATGTAGATATTATAGTCTGTAAACTACCCCTCTTTTGTCATATTTATCGCCAAGTAATCAAAATAGCTCCCGATCTAAAAATTACAGGAGCGATGCCAAGAGTTGGCTGTCTTTCTCAATAATTTAATAATTGTTAAAAGCCAGGGGGAATTAAAACTCGATCGATAGGAATAATCACTCCATCCGCAGCAGGAGTGGGTTCTGTTGCTCTAGCATCATTGAGTTTGACTCCAATCTGATCTCCTACAGGAATACCTGTAATGCTGACAGAGGTTTGCTCCAAAAGAGTAGCTACTGCTTGACGTTGAATGTCTTCTTCAGTGATTTCGCCTGCAACAAAATGATAGGTTAATAACCTTTTGAGGTTTTCAGGATCGGCTATTTTTTCTTTAATATCAGCAGGAAGATTGTCAAAAGCCTTATCTGTAGGAGCTAAGACAGTTAAGTATTGACCTGCCAATTCTTCCATTATTTTACTGGATTCCAACTGGGAATTAAATGATTGATGTGATTTCATTTCTTTTAAGACAACCGCAATACTTTCGTCTTGTAAACCAGATTCCCAAGTTGCAGCTTGAGGGCTAAAAAAGCTAGCAGAAGGAAAAAAGAAAGGCTGGTTTTGAGCTATAGTGAGATTTCCCCACATCAAAGCACCAGCGACGCTACTGATTCCTAAAATTTTTTGAATGGGTTTCATTATTTGCAACATTTTTCTTTAAAAAAATCCAACACCGTGATTAGAGATGGCTCGGAGGGCGTTCCCTGACCCCCAAATCCGATGGGGATAAACACGAAGATGCAACGAGCATAAACGGATTAAAGATTCCGTGGAGTCGCTCCGCTAACCGTCGCCCTTTCTCACAGTCAATACGGGAGTGGAATATGCTCTCTGACCGAGAGCATTTCCTCCCGTCAAAAAAGCTTAGTAATAGTGATTGTTCAATTTACCAAACTTACAACTATAATTATGTTGCGTTTGAATAGATTATGTACCATGCATCAAGAAATCTTAAGAGAAAAATAAACTTTAGTTCAAGATTTAACATTCACAGTAGCAAAAGTCAACATAATTATATACAAAGCATCGTAGTAA
The DNA here is from genome assembly GCF_900659865.1 of Hyella patelloides LEGE 07179. Taxonomy (GTDB): domain Bacteria; phylum Cyanobacteriota; class Cyanobacteriia; order Cyanobacteriales; family Xenococcaceae; genus Hyella; species Hyella patelloides. The sequence goes on along the minus strand of NZ_LR213910.1, from coordinate 9,649 downwards.
AAGTTATCATCCTCAATAATCACAGATTGGCTAGCAAAATTAGGTCATGTCCCATTATCCGAATAACCAATCTAACGGGAAACATCTCGTTAATGACGATACCACCATCATTGGGAAACGTTACCAAATGATTCGGGAAATTAATGTTTCATCAGGGAATTATTGTACCGATTCTCAAAACTGGAAAACTTATCTCGCTCAAGATACTGGTATCATTGGTAATCCTTTTTGTGTTGTTAAAGAAATTCCCTTATCTGCTGATTGTCCCAGTACTAAACTTCCGCAAAAAATTAGCTGGGATGAATTGGTTACTATTCAACAAAAATTAGGTGATTATCCAGAAATTCCTCGAATATTAGCTTATTTTACTGAAAAATCTTATTTGTATGTAATTCGTGAATATTTAGAAGGAGAGACTCTGGCTAATCAGTTGCAATCTCGTACTTTAACTCAAACAGAAGCTTTTAAATTATTTTTAGATATTTTGGATGTTGTTGAATTTATTCATAGTAATCATTTAATTCATGGTAATATTCAGCCCCAAAATATTATTCAGTTAAAAAGTAATGATAAGTATACTCTAATAGATTTCGATGATATTCAAAAAGTTATTTTGGATGAAAATAGCTTAATAGAAAAAACAATTTCAACTTTAGTAGTTAATACCAGTAGTTTTTTTGCTCCAGAACAAACCGCAGGACAACCAATTATTAGTAGTGATTTTTATAGTTTAGGTAAAATATTAATTTATAGTTTAACAAAAAGCCTTTTTGCTCAATGGGAGCAAGATATTCAAAATCAACAAATAGTCAAAAAACTCGATCCTCAATTTAAAAAAATTTTAAGGAAGACAATTATTCCTAATGTGAAAGCGAGATATCATTCTACAAAAGAAATTCGCGAAGCTCTCTTACAAATAGAAAATGTCTCTACTATTATACATTCTAATCCTGATGGATTAGCTATGGATAGTTTGCCAATTACTGACACTGGTTCTGCTTCTTCACAAATTCAACCGCCAAGAAATACGATTTCATTAAGTATCAAAAAACCAAGACCTATATTTATTGTATTAAGTATTATTGTCTTATCGGCTTTAGTGGCATTGGGAGAATTAATTAATCCTATTTTACGTCCTTTATATTATGTTTCTAGAGGGAAACAAGCCTTAGCAGAAGAACCCCAAATTGCTTTAGATAAATTCCAAACAGCTATCGATCTCAAAAGTAGAAACAGCGTTGCTTGGAAAGGGAGAGGAGATGCTTTATTTTTTTTAGAACGCTATCGCTCCGCCTTACTCGCTTATGACAAAGCAATCGAAATACAACCAAAAAATGCTGCTGCTTCTTGGAAAGGAAGAGGAAATGCTTTATTTCGTTTAGAGCGTTTTGAAGCTGCTCTAACTGCTTACAATAAATCATTGCAAATTCAGCCTGATAATCCTGAAGCCTTCAATCGTCAAGGTCGTGCATTATATAGACTAGAACGCCAACAAGAAGCCTTAAAAGCCCAGGAAACCGCTTTAGAGATTAAACCGAACTATGCCCAAGCTCTCAGCGATCGCGGAATCGTTTTAATTGGTTTAGGTCAGTACGAAAACGCGCTCAAAAGTTTTGAAGATGCTCAGGCAATAGAACCCTTAAATCCTGAAATTTGGCAAAATAAAGCTTTAGCATGGCAATATCTTGGTCGTAATCAAGAAGCTTTTCGCTTATATCAAGAAGCTCTAGAATCTTATAATAGTAAATTACAAAAAGATGCCACAAATGTCACTGCCCTGATTGATAAAGGCAATGTTTTGACCAAACTGAAACAGCATAAAGAAGCTATTAAAGCCTACGATCGAGCCATTGCGGTTAATCCCAATTCTCATTTAGCTTGGTTAAATAGAGGCAATGCTTTCTTTGCTTTGGGAAGATTTGATGAAGCTCTCAAATCGTTTGATCGCGCTTTAAAAATTGCCCCAGAATCTTATCTAACTTGGCATAATCGTGGCTCATTACTGCGAGATGGCAAACAGGACTTCCAAGAAGCGATCGCATCCTACAAAAGAGCTACAAGTCTCAATCCGAGTTTTTATCACGCTTGGCGAGATATGGGATTGGCACATAGCCAAAGCGGACAGCAATATTTAGCTCTTAAACATTTTCAAACTGCTTTGGAAATCAAACCAGAAGACTATCAATCTTGGGTCGGTCGCGGTATTGCTTTTTCTTCTCTCAATAAAACAAAAGAAGCCATAGCTGCTTTCAGTCGTGCAGGAGAACTACAACCTCAAGATCCTTTTGTTTGGATGAACAAAGCTTATGCTTTAGAAAAGGCGAGACAGTATGGCGAAGCTTGTGAAGCTTATGAAAAAGTAGTCCAAATCAATCCTACTTTATCTTCTGCTATTGAGGGGATGGAGAGATTAAATTGTCAGAGCTAATTTTTGATGATTGGTTGTTGATGATTAAGATTACTCAAATCGGCAAAGTCAAAAAAGCGATCTGATTAACTAAAATCTAAATGTGGTACGAATTGTACCTACATAGAGAGTATCGTTATCTTCAATATGACCAGGATTGGTAACGAAAAAGAAACCAGGAGTAATAAAGATATTGTCATTAACTTTGAAACGATAGAAAAACTCAAAATGCAGTGAGGTTGCCTCGTCTTCTTGCCCAAATTGTTCTAGTGTACCTTCTGGTCTGAGATTACCATTGTTGGGGTCGCCAACATCATTATCTTCCGTGGGAAAAACTCGTGGGTCATTGTCTGTAATAGGAACTGGATCGGTATTTCGCACCGCCTGTTCAAAGAATGGTACGGATTGACCAGGAGTTTTTGGACCCGCATCAACTAATTTAGGAGGCATCCCAAACAAGAAAGCAAACAGATCGCCTTCTCTGTTAAAAGGATCTGATAAACCCAGAGAAAACATATAGGTTACAGTATTTCCAAAAGGCTTCTCTCCTGCAACCATTTCATTATTAATGTTCCCGTCAAGGTCGAATCCAGGAATTTCCTCAAGAAAGTTAGTCATCATATAAGCACCAGAAGCAGCAAAAGTCAGTCTATCTGTAATGCGCCATTGTAAAGTGCCACCAAAAGCATTAGTTTGAGCAGGTAGATCTCCGAGTTCGATTCCTGCACCTGGATAAGCTCCTCCTCCTTCACTGCTAGGAAGCCTTCCACCAGACCACAAACCATTGGTTTCAGCGTTGACACTACCTGTAAATGTTCCTAAAACACCATCGCTATTGTAAGAATTAACATAGGTTAATCCAGTCACCACACTTTCAGTAGGTTGTGCCAACAATTGCACACCCAGAGAGCTATGGTTTGAGCCAAAAACTCCAATATCTGGGTCATCACTATTAGCTGCACCATAGGCTACTTGTAAGCGCAAGCTTTCAAAGATTTGCCAATCAACACCAACACCAGCATCTAGCACCCCACCAATACCATAAATAGGACTGCGTTGACCGAAACTAGATATGGCACCTCTACCAGTATCAAAATAGGGAGAATTGGAAGTCAAAACATCACTGAGACTAAAACCATAGGGAGTTAGGGAGATAACTACATTGTCATCCAAAACAGGGAAACGATATTCCACCAGATCGAGAAACACTTCATTATCTAAATCTGCCTGATAAGAGAGACGAGCCATATTGGTATTGAGAGCCGAAGCATTGGTAAAGCCACCGTTATCGAAATTACCACTGATTAAATAAGTCCGTAAGCGATCTTTTCCTGTAAAAGAGGTTTCTAAACCCAAGCGAGTTAATTGAACAAAAGATGTATTGGTTTCGGGTTCGTCGGCGGTGGATCTAGCAACTCCATCACTACGAATACCACAGTTAACAATATTAGAGCTTTCCCCATTTTGCAAATTTAATTGAACTTCTTCACATCCTCCAGGGGGATTACCACCAAAAGCATCTGCCAGAGCAAAAATTACTTCACCATTAAAGATAGTTGTGGTAGAAAACTGATTATCTTCTAAGAAACTAACTCTGCCTTCTAAACTGTCTACTCTTCCTGCAATAGTGGCGAGTTCAGTCTCAAATTCTTGATTGAGCCTTCTAACAGTATCCAAATCTTCTTGGGCTACTGCTTCTGATGCTGCAATTAATCTTTCTATTTGTTGTAAACAAGAGTTTAAACCTGCTGCAAATTCGTAACGAGATAAGGCTTGATTTCCCCGAAAAGTTTGCTCGGGAAAACCTGCAATACAACCATAACGATCTACTAAACCTCGTAAGGCTTCATAAGCCCAATCATTGGGTGCAACATCTCGCAGTTGGTTAACATTGATTACTTGGTCTAAAGAAGTATCTGTAGCAGCAATTCCTTTCAAAAGATTGGCAGATCGCTGATAACTACCCACTTCTACGGTTTCGCTTATTTCAGGCTGAATGTTTTTGGGTAAGTTAGTAACAGTATTTTGAGATGCCAGAGAAAATTTTGTTTCTTCGGTAAAGCTTTTTAAACGAACATTTAAACTATTTTGAAAATCAACTTCCAGTTGGTTATTTAATAAACTAAATTTCTGAACTTGATTGCGATTCCTAGATTCTGCATTAGCTGGATTACTTCCTAATAGAAATAATAATATCCCAGATAATAAATACCTTTTCATGCTTCTAAAACTCCTCACTCAATAAAAATAATCAATATTAGAGAATATTAGTACTATCAAAAGTTCGATAATCTCTACTGATTACTGTCAATTGAAATCAAGATTTTACACACAATCCTGATTTCTGTAACAAAAATTATTAGATTAGCTTTGGAGAGTTTTGGCAATAAAACTTAAATTGTTTCTTCTTTGATAATTAAGGCGATCTTTATTAATTAAGCCAAATTACCAAGACAGCAAGATGAATAGTGAGTAGCGGGACTTAGACATTTTTGGATTACAAACAGAGAAAAATCTATATACAGCGATATTTTTAATTCGATTTAATTGTTTTCTCGATCTACTTGGGTAGAGGGCGATTTTTTATTGTTTGGTGTAAATCCTTCTATTCATCTGAGTTTGAGGCTGTTTTTTTATCGTTTTTTGTATAAGTTCCGATAGTCTTAATTATATCTTTAATTGTGGATGTTTCTAACTTTTACTTCATCTATTTTTCTGGTGTTTATACAGTTAGATACAATTTGTAACATAATCAAGACGGCTCTTGAGTAAAAAAATACTGATGCCTTTTAGCTTGATTAATTGCTAAATTAAGATTTTGAAATAAAGTAATTTAAATAATCATTAGCGATCGCAACGCGCCTCGCCAACGGCGAGATCGCTATTTTAAACGACTTACTTTAGACCAAAAAAGTATTATTTAATTGATTGATAATTATTTATTTTGTACAAAAGCTAAATCCAAAATGAGTAACATTAGTAACAATTTATTCTTCTAATCTAAAGATAATGCTTTACTAGAAAAAATCATCCCAGATAACAGAAAATTTATTATAATTAACAATCTAATAAAACTGAGTTTTTTCATTGTTTAATTTAGCCTCTAAATATATTTCTCTATAGGAAAATTAATCATAGATTATGCAGTAACATGATGAGTTGTTACTACCACAAATTCGTTACAATAAAGACTGTCTGGCTTTTATCATATCCATCCTATGACTCTAATCACTCTACAAAATATAAAAAAAGACTTCGGAATCAAAGAAATCTTGCGGGATGGTAGCTTTAGTATTGAAGAAAATGACAAAGTAGGCTTAATTGGAGTTAATGGTTCTGGTAAATCTACTCTTTTAAAAGCGATCGCTGGTATAGAAACCTTTGATAGTGGTACAGTAACGGTAAAATCTGGTGCGCGGATTGTTTATTTACCACAACAGCCTAATCTAAATGAAGAGAAAACCGTTATCGATGAAGTATTTAACGACAGTAGCGAAAAATTACGGTTAGTCCGAGAATACGAATCATTATCCCAGAAAATAGAAGCACACGGTAGGGGCGAATGGCATTCCCCCAAAGATAAAGAGCATTCGCCCAAAGATAAAGAGCATTCCCCCAATATTGATAAAATAACCAATAAACTTACCCGCGTCATGGAAAAAATGGATGTGATGGATGCTTGGGAGTTGGAAACTAAAGCCAAAATTATTTTAAGTAAACTGGGTATTACAGATTTTGATACCAAAGTAGGAAGTTTATCGGGAGGATATCGCAAACGAATTTCTCTCGCAACAGCATTACTCGAAGAACCCGATCTATTATTAATGGATGAGCCTACTAACCATTTGGATGCGGAGTCAGTAGAATGGTTGCAAAACTATCTGAGTAGCTTTGGTGGTGCTATTCTATTAATTACCCACGATCGCTATTTTCTAGATAAAGTAACCAATCGTATTTTAGAAATCGACCGTGCAGACTTATATACCCATAGCGGTAACTATTCTTATTTCTTAGAAAAGAAAGCCGAACAAGAAGCAGCAGAGGCGAAGATACAACATAAACATCGGGGAATCCTGCGACGAGAATTAGAATGGTTAAGACAAGGGCCCAAAGCCAGAAGTACCAAACAGCGTGCTAGGATAGACCGTATTAGCGATATGCAGAATGCGGAAGTTAAAGAATCTCAGGGTAAAGTTGCAATCGATACTGTTGGGAGACGCATCGGCAAGAAAGTAATTGAGTTAAGTAATATCTCCAAAGCTTACGGAAACCGAACTTTAATTAAAGATTTTAGTTACGAATTTACACCAGGCGATCGCATTGGTATTATTGGGGGTAATGGTACGGGTAAGTCTACCCTGATGAACATCATTACAGGAAAAGTTCAGCCAGATTCGGGTACAGTAGAAATTGGTAGCACTATTCATATTGGTTATTTCGATCAACATTCTGAGGATTTACTAGATGCGATCGATACCAATCAAAGAGTTATTGACTACGTGAAGGATATTGCTGCTTACGTTACCACCTCTGATGGAAGTCAAATTAGTGCTTCTCAGATGTTAGAGAGATTTTTGTTTAATCCTAATCAACAGTATTCTCCGATTCACAAGTTATCTGGGGGAGAAAAACGCCGTCTCTTTTTATTACAAGTATTAATGTCTGCGCCTAATGTTTTAATCTTAGACGAACCGACTAACGATTTAGATGTGCAAACCCTTTCTGTTTTAGAAGACTATCTGGAGAGTTTTAACGGTTGTGTCATTACAGTATCTCACGATCGCTACTTTTTAGATCGTACTGTAGAATTTATCTTTGCTATTGAAGCAGAAGGTAAGTTACGTTTATATCCTGGTAACTATTCGGTTTATTTAGATACTAAGAAAGAACAAGACAAAGAAATTAAAGCAGAAGAAACTACCGTCAAGAAAAAAGAAGCATCTCCTAAAAGTAAACCCGCTACCACTAATAATAAATCCCGTCGTTTATCTAACTATGAAAGAAGAGAATATGAGAAGTTAGAGACTAAAATTGCCGAGATGGAAATTCAGAAAGAAGAATTAGAAAATAGTCTAGTTGTTAATGGTAGTGATTTTGTGAAGGTGCAAGAGTTATCTGATAAGTTAGCTAAGTTAAATGAAGAAATTGATACAGCTACAGAAAGATGGATGGAGTTAGCAGAAAGAGACGGTTAAATAATTTAACATTGAACATTAAGCACTTAACATTTGTAGCTAACAGATAACTCTATCTGCGTTTATCTGCGTTCATCTGCGGACTCTTTTTTATATTGTATAGAGCGATCGATAAATTAAAAAGGAATTTCATCAAGTTCAGATTTGTACAGTGGACAACGAAGATCGTGATTACAACCATTTTCTGACAAGTGAGGACATTTTTTCTCTAACTGTAATCTTCTTATATATAGCTTTTCTTTTATAGATAATGGTAGTTTTAAATTTCTGTATAATTTCTGAATAACCAGACAACTACGATCTTCTAGTAATTGTTTTAACCAATGTAATGATATATTTTCATTATTGGCTATTGATTGTCTGACTTCTTCATTTCCATTAGTAACAGCCCATTGTATAAAATAATCTGGTAATTTTAATTCTTGTTTGTAGAAAATATAAGGCTCAATATCGAATAACTCTTGCAAAAAGTTTGAGTTTTCCAAAATCAGTAAATCCATAATAGGATTGTTTAACACTTCTACAGGAAAATCTTTAAATAATTGCTTTAATATATTTGGTGGGGTATTAGGGTACTGTGCTACAGCTATGTTAATAAATCTAAACCTTATTTTAGTTAATTTAATTAATTCTGCTGCTGTTAGATTAGGTTTTAAGATTGGATTTTTAAAGCTAGAGTCGGTGGTAAAATATTCTCGATCTAATTCGTAAATCTTTCTTGAATTAACAATATACTCTACACAAGGTTGTTGTCCTGGATAGAGTTGAATAATTTTGTCTTCAGAAATACCAGCCTCTATTAATTGATTCGTAATTTTATGCTCTAATTTATCTTGATGAATTTTTATAATATCGCGATCGATTTCTAGGTGAATTATACAATCTTGAATTGGCGAAGTTTGCCATGTATTAAATCCCACTGATTCTGGAATATCAAAACCATAAACTATCAACAAATAATCTTTACAGTCTTCACTAATAACTAATTGAGATTCTATATTGCTGTAAGAATTATGATTATGATTAAAACGGCGATCTTTTTTCTGATACTGTTGAGGAATTTTAATATATTCAGTCAGAACTATTTTAATAATTTCTTGATAGTTTATGATAATACTCATTTATATTAATTTCTTTGGATTATTTATATTACGCACTACTAATTATGCCTTCACATTCTCCTATACAATGATTAAATTTATTTTTTTTCTGACAAACTTTTTCAAAATAACGGTGACGTTCCCATATTTTCTCTATAATTTCATTTGGAATATGATAATTACCAACAACATTATTGTAAAAAGGAATATTCCATCGACATATCAAATAAGCAAACGTCGTACAATCATCATCATCCATCAATCTCTCTAAATATTTTGGTGGTATTTTATGGCTGCATCTTACAAAGTACCAAAATAATTTTTCTTGTTGCTCAAACATCCATTCAAGAAAAAAATCTGGTAATACAAAATCTAGTTGATCGAAACTATAATAACTATCAGGAAAAGCATTAAATATAGTTCTTAAAAAATCTTTCTCTCTTTTTCTAAAAATATCAAAACTAGGATTATTGAAAATTTCTGTAGGAAATTCATTCAGCAACTCTAATAATAACTCTAAAGATATATTAGGATGTGATGCAACTGCTTTTCTAGTATATTTACTTTCGACTGTAGATAATTCTTTTAACTCTTCTACTGTAGCATCGAGTTTAATAGTCGGTTGTTTGGGATTAGTATCTGAAATAAAACAAGATTTATGCAGTTCGTATACTTTTGCTAAATCGATCGCAAATTCACACTGAAAAGTATTACAAGGATGTCGGTAGTAGTCATACTTAAATTGGTCTAATCCAGCTTTAAATAATTTATATTCTAAATAAATACTATCTTTAAGTAAGTTTATACGACCATTTTGGAGTTTGACATGAACCATAAAATCATGAAAATACCGATCGCCATTCTTACCATAAAGTAAAATCAAATAATTATTGCGATCTTCACTAATAATTAATTTGGATTCCAGATAACTATACTTTTGCAAAAAA
>NZ_LR213909.1 GCF_900659865.1 Hyella patelloides LEGE 07179 | reverse complement strand
TTGACCGAGGCGTTAGACTATATGAGCAATAATTTACCATTGTTGCTTTCTTTTTGCCATTAATTTGGTTTGATGCTTGTTTTATTCACGATCGCATTTCTTGGTTCGAGAATGAAACAGCCCTACTTAACAAGGGGGATTTAGGGGGATCGAGATAAGTTAATAAAGTCGGACGATTCTCCGCTTCCACAAAATCTTTAAGCTGACATTCCGCAGATAATTTTCTCAAGGAAATAATTAAATGAATTTGCTTGAATATAGCCGTTTATAGCAATCGCCAATCTTCAAAAACACCAAATAATATATTAGTTCTTATTCTGTTTCTAAAATCGCTGTATTCTCTATCTCTTAAAGTGTGTAGACTAAATTGCTCAAAAAATCACGAAGAAATTAAATTTTTCTGCGGAATGTGAGTTTAAGAGTCACAAAAAAAGGGACTAAATCTCCTTGAAATTCGTCTCGGTTACATTGAATCGCTAAATGCTTGAGAAAAGTAGTTTTACCCGCCCCTGGCTTACCTAAAATCAATAGCTTTTTATACTTAGAAACCGCTTCTTTTCCTAATATTCTCTCCTCCCTAATTGCGCCAAAGTTAAATCGATTAAAATCTTCTAAGTTGCAGTTTTGCAGTAATTCAGTAATATCTTTGCGTCGGCGACTAATAATTTTTTCCAGAATATTAACTTGAGTGTAAATCTTCCCTAATTCAATAGGCTGCGACATATCTAAGATTCGCATTGTGCCACAGCGAATTTCTATATCGGCTTTTACCTGTTGGCGCAGTTGGGTTACTAATGCTTTGATATCTATGTTTTCTGTTGCTTCCTTTGATTTTGTTGATTCTGTAGGGTGGGCAATGCCCACCCTACCTTCTTTTATACCTGTTATTTCTTCACAATCTAGTTTAAGAGCTTGGCAAATTTTGACAAAATTCTCTCTATCAATGGATTTTCCAGTCAGAAACTTGCAAAATGTCGATCTGCTTATATTTAATCTTGTTTCTGCAAAATTTTCTTGAGTTAATCCCAAAACATTAAAAGCACTGTTTGCTTTTTGGAGATATTCTTCATGTACTTGTAGCGATCGCTTTGCCATGATCCAACACAACTACTTTCGCCTATTTTAGCGGGATATTCAACACTCTTTTCCTCCAGAATTGGGGGTTAGGGGTCTAAAAACAAGCATAGATAAGCACAACTCACACAACTCACACACAACTCATTCACAAATCATATTTTACGCCAGCCCTTCTCACACAAGGATTAGAAGACTATTGAAGAGTCAAAATTATCTCACATAGACTCATGGAAGAAATCCTTTTGCTAACGATCTCTACTCTACTTGCTTGGGCGGTGGAACGCTCTGCCGACGCACTGCTAAATTTACTTATTGAGTGGTTCAAGCGTCGGCTCTAGAAGATAGAGTGAAAGGCGGTTGTTGTATTAGGTTGTAGCGATCGCTTTTTCGGAAAAACTTAGATTATAAGGCTTATAGCTTACCCAATTATTAAATTATCTTAACCCAAGCTAACATTAATTAATTTTTCACAAACAGACATGACACAGTAAGCTTTATAGATGGTGTTTACAGCAAGATATGTATGGCTAGGATTAACGACAATTATTTAAAACTGAAAGCAGGATATCTGTTTCCTGAAATTTCCAGACGAGTCAAAGCTTTTGCAGAAGCTAACCCCGACGCACCCATTATTAAATTGGGAATTGGGGATGTTACCGAACCTCTACCAGAAGCTTGTCGCACTGCAATAATTGAAGCAACTAAAGAAATGGGCGATCGCTCAACTTTTAAAGGCTATGGTCCCGAACAGGGTTATCTCTGGCTGAGAGAGAAAATTGCAACCCAAGATTTTCAAGCTAGAGGATGTGATATCGATGCCTCGGAAATCTTTATCTCTGATGGCTCAAAATGCGACTGTGGAAATATTCTCGATATTTTTGGCAAAGATAATAAAATTGCCGTAACAGACCCCGTATACCCTGTGTATGTAGATACTAACGTGATGGCAGGAAATACAGGAGAAATTAACGAAAAAGGAGAATATGAAGGTTTAGTTTATCTTCCCATTAGTGCCGAGAATAACTTTACGGCGGAAATTCCTACGGAAAAAGTAGATTTAATTTATCTCTGTTTCCCCAACAATCCTACAGGTGCAACTGCAACCAAAGAACACTTACAAGCCTGGGTTAACTATGCCAAAGAACACCAATCAATTATTCTCTTCGATGCAGCATACGAAGCGTTTATCTCCGACCCTAGTTTACCCCATTCTATTTATGAAATTGAAGGAGCAAAAGATTGCGCGATCGAATTTCGTTCTTTCTCTAAAAATGCAGGGTTTACTGGAACTCGTTGTGCGTTAACAGTCGTACCCAAAAACCTCACAGGAAAAGCTAGTGATGGTTCAGACGTGGAAATTTGGAAACTCTGGAATCGTCGCCAGTCTACTAAATTTAATGGTGTTTCTTACGTTGTGCAAAGAGGGGCGGAGGCAGTATATTCTGAAGCGGGAGTGCAGCAAACGAAAGCTTTAATTAGTTTTTACCTGGAAAATGCCAAAATTATCTGCGAAAAATTGACTTCTGCGGGAATTCAAGTTTATGGCGGAACTAATGCCCCTTATGTATGGGTAAAAACTCCTTTTAATTTATCCAGTTGGGATTTCTTTGATAAATTACTTCAAACTACCTATGTTGTAGGTACTCCTGGTTCTGGTTTTGGTGCAGCAGGTGAAGGTTATTTCCGTATCTCTGCATTTAATACCAGAGAAAATGTTAACGAAGCCATGAAACGTATTACAGAGAATTTTCAAGCCTAATTTTTAAAATAGCGATTGCTATTTAAGTAGCCAGGAAGTGATATGTTTATGGACGATCGGGCAAAGCCTGCGCGTCTAGAGCGATCGCTTTATGCAATAATTAGCTATTGGTAACTAACAATCAACAACCAACCATATTATTCCGTTTATACCCCAATGCGATCGGTAAAAGTCCCGTTTAGTTTGAGACTTGACGGGACTGACAATCAAGCACGAACAACCAACAATTGATAAAGTAAATAAGGTTACTTAGCATTTCCCAACACATACTAATATTTATGTATTATTTTCCTCAGCCTCCTGTATTTCTTCCTGTAATCGGATTGTTGATTGGGTTGATTTTTGGTGTTACTTTTCAGAAGCAACTAGAACAAATCACTCCGAAATGGATCAAAAATCCCAAAGATAAAAATGCTTATACTCTTAATGATAGAAACCTGCAAATCTCCTATACAGGAATTTGTTTGGGTGTTTGGTTATTTTTAGGTGGCGGTTTTCGAGTATTAGGTTTTGGTATCATTAGTGCTTATGGTGTTGCTCTACTGCTCGCTATTGGTACAGGTGCTTTTATGTGGCAGCAATTTGGCGAAATGCTCATAGAAGTTCAAGAGAAAGGTGTAAAATCCTTAGATTTAGATAAATATATTGACTAGATAAGAAAGGAGGATAGAGACGTTCCAACGGAACGTCTGTACGGTGGTTAGTGGTTCATTTTCTATTACTATTGGTTGATTGCCAATCTCTAATAATTTGTCGTAATTGCTTGCCTGCTGACTACTAACTCTTGCCTCTTCGTTCCTTGTTCCTCGTTCCTGATTCTTTAAAAGCCATGCTAGTTACTACAGACAAGATTATTACTGAAGCGTTAGCCTTAGAAATCATCGAAAATGCGATCGCAGAATCCCAAGCAGAAGGGGTATTTGTCAGCCTCAATAGTAGTGAATCTGTGTTGAGTCGCTTTTCCGAAAACCAGATTAGCCAGAATATCCACAAAAATCGTTTTAATCTCACTGTTACTAGCTATTTCGGTCAAAAAAGTGCTTCTGCTTCCACAACAGAATTAGATCGAGAAGCCATTATTGCTACCATGCGTCGTGCCGAAGAATTAGCTAAATTTGCCCCAGAAGACCCAGAATGGATAGAATTACTACCATCACAGTCTTACGAGGAACGTAAACCAGCCTTTGACTCGGCTTTAATTGATTTCTCGCCTTTAGATAGAGGGGAAATCGTACAGCAAGTATGTAGTCAAGCGCAAAAATCAGGTGTAGAAGGTTCGGGGACTCTTAGTAGTAGCATTTCTTTAATGGCAATTGGTAACTCTGTGGGTTTAAAGGCTGCCCAACAAGGCACAGATGCCGATTTTAGCTTTACCGCCCGTCAAGAAAACGGTTCTAGCTGGAGTCAGCTGACAGCCTGGGATATGGCATCTTTACCCATTTTAGAAACCACGAAAAAAACTATTAAAAAAGCGATCGCTTCTCGTAATCCCCAAGCGATCTCACCAGGAGATTATACAGTTATTTTTGAGCCTCAAGCAATGGCTTCTTTACTTCCTTGGGTGATTTGGAATATGGATGCGAGGGCTGCCGATGAAGGACGTTCCTTTATGTCTCGCAACGATGATAATGGTAATATTAGCAATCGTGTCGGCGAACAATTATTTAACTCTCTAGTACAGGTACAGCGCAATCCTGCCCATTCTTTGTTACAGTCAGGGGTATTCTTTGGTAATGGTTTACCCAATAGCTATTTAGATATTGTTAAAGATGGTACACCTCAAACTCTTTCTTACAGTCGTTATTGGGCGCAACAAAAATCAAAGCAACCCACAGGGGGAATGTATCCCATTGTAATGACAGGGGGAAACCAGACTACAGAAGAGTTAATTGCTAGTACCGAAAAAGGCATTTTAGTAACTCGCGCTTGGTATGTACGTTACGTTAATCCCCGCACCCTAGAAGTCACTGGAATGACTAGAGACGGTACTTTCTTAATTGAAAATGGAAAAATAGCTTACCCAATTCAAAATCTCCGTTTCAATCAAAGCCTACCTGAAATGCTGAAAAATATCTCTGCGTTAGGAAAAGTTAAACGTTGCGGAAGAGGAGTTATACCTACCTGTAAAGTAGAAAATTTTCACTTTAGTAGTGTTACAGATAGTGTTTGATTATGGATCAATCAGATGTTGAGTATACAAGGAGGCAAAAATCAGAGAATTATCTTTACTTAAAACCAAAAACAATACTCAGAACTGGATTCCGAATCTATAAAAATCATTTTAAAGATTATTATTTGATAGCTTTTAAGGCTTGTTTATGGCTCTTGATACCTATATATGGCTTTGCTAAATATTTATCTTTGAATGGCTTAATTTCTTATTTAGTATTTTATGAGGTTATTGAAGAACCAGATACTATTAAAGAAGCTCATCGATTTATTGAATCTCGCATCTGGAAATTCTTTTCAGCAGCTATATTAGTAATTTTTGCGATCCAAATTATTTTACTTATTATCAAAGGAATTTTACTTCCAGTTTTGATAGTAATTTCTGGGTTTATCTACAGTCTTTTTTCTCAATTTAATCTTGACAATGTTTCCCAATTTTTCCTGCAAAACAAAATATTTAATGATTTCTTAATTGCGATTCATTCTTTCAAATATTTTCTAAAAACCTTTATTTATCTATTTGTTTATATTTTTGCTATTGGTCATTTGTTGATTTTTGATGTTCTTTTAGCTGTTACTGAAAATATGACAGCTTTTGAAAGCCTTAAATATAGTAAAGAATTAACACAAAGACATCTGTCTCCAATATTACTAGTAACTTTATTAGAGACACTGGTGATTATTCCAGGGATTTATCTAGTCGATTCTAGTTTATCATTTATAACTTTTCCTTTATTGAACAATACAGAAAAACATCCATTATTAGTATTTTTAATTTTTGCTATTTACATAATAATATCTTTTATCTTCTTAGCTTTTTTAAATTCTTATTGCCTGGCAATCAAAGCAGTAACCACTCATGAATTAATCAAGATTAGTAATAATTTTAAAATAAAATAATAAATCTAATAACCTCATAAGCACTGTATGATGATAAACATCCTGTACTGCACCAAAATCCACTAAAAAACCTTACCCGTATCGGGTTGATAAATAAGATTTTGTGGTTTAATATCCCGATGAATTACTGTTTGCTCCTTTTTTACCAACTAGCAACTTGGGTTAATATCTGACTGTTGCAACAGGACGGTGAAGGTAGCCTATTGCCCTACCTTGAACTGAATAATTGTTGTATAGCCCCCCAAATGTTCCCTCTAACTTAGTGTCATTTCTGGTTAAGTTAAGAGTATATTCAGCATCAGCTTGTAATTTTGTGTCTAAGTTAAGGTTGTCTTTGAGCTTAAGCTTCAGTTTAATTAGCTCGCCATCATTTTGAGCATCAACTACTGTTCCTTGAATGTCGTCACCATAGACTTTTCGATCCCAGACTCCCTGGCGACAAACCATACCAATAATTAGTTCTCTTCCTTTCAGTTTCCAACTAGGGCGGTCAGGCGAAGCCTGCGCTACGCGAACGCTTTTTCGGGCTGGAGTTAATTGTTCCACATCAACCTTCCCACTCTGAAGAGTCATAAAAATTTGTCCATTCAGAGGAGCTTTTGTTTTTACTGGTGGTCGATCCCAATCCGTAGCAATAGATATGGCACGGGAGTTAGCCCACTTAAGAGGATTAACAACGTCTAGGTTTGGTTGATTTTGCCAAAACAGACTTCTCCTTCCGTGCCAGCGATATTTTGTGTAACCTAGTACACCTGGATGGGAAAAAATTCGATTTAAAGCATCTTCTTCACGCAGCATACGCCGAGTTGCTCGATCGTAGCCTCCTGGAGGTTCGATCGGATTAGGGATAGAAAGAAAATGACCAGATCTGGTATTGATCTCACCATTGAGAATAGGAAGTTGAACTTCCTGATATAACTCATCAAAACGCTCGTAGAAATTAGCTCGATAATTATTTTGAGAAACTACATCAGTCCATTTTCGTTCTGCTTCCAAAACCGCAGAACCAGGTGTTCCACCCCAACGAGTACCTAGTAAAAGATGATTGGGATCGTACTTATGGATTTTTTTCCTGACAACTTGATAATATTGTTCAACCCAGAGTTTGACAAAGTCGTGTTGATCTTTTAAGTAGGCAGGAGAAATTAATAGTTTTCGCTCTGCTGTCAGATTTTTAAGAGAATCTTGAGAATTAATATTAATTTGCCAAGCTTTACTAAGACCTTCAAGGGATTTATGTCGTTGCAAAACGAATTCCCAGGCTTTTAGAGAGGCAGGTACATCATCTGGTTGGGAAAGAGAAAATTGTAATAAACCGATGCCTTCAGCATTTAAAATTGGTTCTTCAGGCAGTTCAGAATTTTGTTTTTCAGTAGTTTTTTCAGCTTGATATATAGGAGCATTAGCGATAATTCTTTCATTGTGCTTGAGAACTTCCATAAACCCCCGTTCGTTATCTAGAAAATAACCAAGCAACATTTTGTTGTTTTTAAGAGGTTGACAAAGCTTTTTACATTTCGCATCAACATGATCGCTCCAACGAGAATCCCAGACATCAGGAAATTTATTTTTCAGCCAGGGTTCTTCATAAAACGTTTCAATAATTTCCGTAAAAGGCATATTTTTATCAAAGAATTCGGGGGTAGTCCAAGAACCCATAGCATTAAAGCCCCATGACTTCAGATAGCCAACCCACTTTCTAGCTGTTTGGTCAGAAACAGGGGGCAAATTGGCTCTTCTACCTCCATTGCCTCCTGCATTTAAACCTGTAGAACCTTTATGATAAAAAGCCTTGCCTTCTGGGTCTATAAACCACCATTTTCCATTGATACTTTTACCAACTCGAAAAAAACCTTCTTGACCACGAATTGTTGTGGGGTCAAATTTGACTGAGGCTAAAAGTTTATCATCATTTTCTTGGCTCATAGCAATAGTTTTTCGCCAACTTGCTAAACGCCATTGATATACTTCCTCAACTTCTTGTTCGGTAACTTTAGTAAAGCGCGTTGCTAGAGAAGCTAATTGTCCTGGCTCCTCATAATTTACTTTGATTGCAATAGGATACAAGCCCTTTCTTACTCTAATTAATGTTCCATGCTTAACAGGTTTTTTC
Organism: Hyella patelloides LEGE 07179; assembly: GCF_900659865.1. Taxonomy (GTDB): domain Bacteria; phylum Cyanobacteriota; class Cyanobacteriia; order Cyanobacteriales; family Xenococcaceae; genus Hyella; species Hyella patelloides. The sequence continues at coordinate 10,033 of NZ_LR213909.1, read as the reverse complement.
GCTACCACCATATTCGCTGTTATATTCGAGTCAGTTAAACCGTAACAAACACGCAATAGTTGGGGTTGCTCAAAAGCGACTACAGTATAGAAAATAGAACGATTATCTTGTTGTTCTTTGGCAAAGGTATTGAGATTAATCGTATCAGTAAAATCTGGTAAGCTTTCTTTGACTAGTTTATTATCTGGTAATAATTTAAATTCCTGGAACTTAGTACTGGAATTTGCATATAACCATTTTTCAGGAACTGTATTGTCAACAAACTGAATTATAGGAACTTCTGCTGTCAACTGTAAGTTTTTAGGCGGTGCAATAGCGATAATTTTAGGCTTTTCTGGTTTAGGAGGAGCTTCTCCTCTTGGTGTTTGAACTCCTTCTGCAAATGAAAAAGACACAAGACAAATACTAAAAAAAATAATCAGGAAAAAAGTTGTGCCAGACAATAATGATTTTCTGACTTTGCGGAGTTTTTTATTGAGGAAGCGATTCATTGAAAATGATTTCCATTGTCTAATTAAAATCAAGAGCAACTTTTTTGACAATTTAATAAACTTAGTCAAGGATTGTTGCAAAAACTTTTAATCTTTCAGAGTGTCAAAAAAGTGGGCTCAGTAAACTAGATTCGATCTAGTCACAGATTATCTCGATCCCGCTTGATACGATCCCATTTATACTCCAATGCGATGGGTACAAGTCCCGCTTAGTTTGGGACGAAGATGGGACGGGACTCCGCCGTCCTCATTCGTTCTCCCATCTCAAAGGCTTGCCGTCAGGGCAGGATAATAAGGATAAATACAACGAACGGGGAGCCAATAAACTCTTGAATCGCATTCAAGAGACAGACCATCCGAAAACGGCACGAACTATTATTCAAGCGATCACTTTGAGAATTATAACCAATTACAAGCTTAAATTTAGCGATCGCTTATCTGGGTTCTTGAAAAAATCCACTATTACCGTTAAGTATCAGTAGAACCTTCTTTATTTAAATATTATTTTAATGTAGATAATTTACTATTCAAAGTAAAACAAGTATGTAAGAGAATACAATAACTTCCGATCTCTATGTTCTTGGCTTTACAATCAAATTGAATTAGTTTTAAATAGCCACCAATTCCTATTTATCGAACTTTTTTGAGAATTTTGAAACGATTAACCACTCGCTACGGAAAATACAAGATATAATTTGTTACGAAACAGATTAAGAAACATTACTATAATGAGCAACCCCGTCATTGATGCTTTTTTTCTCGGTCGAGCTTTAGCAGAAGTTGTTGGAGAGAAATTAGAAGACGCTTACACCAACGCTTTGAGCGAGCTTGGTAAGTTTGATGCCGAGCAAAGAGAAAACCTGAGAGCATTTATAGAAGAAGTTCAGTTACGCGCTCAACAGTCTGCTAGCAGTGAGTATACTACAGATTCTACTAGCTCTCAAGGAACCGAAACTTCTGGAGATTTACAAGAGATGCTCGATCAATTAAGAGCAGAAATTGCTGAACTTAGAGCAGAATTAAAACAGTATCGTAATTAAAATTTACTTGATAAGATTGCCAAACACTAAATTATCGTAGGCAATTTTGCTGGTTTTACTTAAAGCGATCGCCTTACTTTGCGAGATTGCCAATATAAAAAATTTCTTTTTGTATCACACTGTCTCCTTTTATCAAACAACATTTAACAAAGAAACTAGAGTGTCTGCTGCCTCTCCCGATTCCCAGAAAATATTGGATTATAACTCTAGCCCGTCCAAGCGATCGCTAGAAACTTTGGAATCTGCCAAAAAATCCTACCGTTGGAACAAGAAAAATTATTCTCATACTCGTCGTCGTATCGATATTTGGACATTCGTGTTTACTCTATCGTTCAAGCTATGGCGCAATAATCGTAAATGGACTTATGCTGGCGGTTACAGTGAAGCAAAAGCAGTAGTGAGGCGTAAAGCTCAAGCCGTTTGGATTAAAGAAAGCCTACTAGACCTAGGACCTACATTTATTAAAGCGGGTCAGCTATTTTCCACAAGAGCCGATCTGTTTTCTGCTGAATATGTAACAGAGCTTTCTAAACTACAGGATAGAGTGCCAGCTTTTTCCTATGAACAGGTTTCGGCAATTATAGAAGACGAACTAGGAAGACCCGTTGAAAAGCTATTTCAAAAATTCGATCCGATACCTTTAGCAGCAGCTAGTTTAGGACAAGTCCATAAAGCACAACTTGCTAACGGAGACGAAGTAGTAGTTAAAATTCAAAGACCAGGGCTGAAGCAACTGTTCACTATCGATCTAGGTATTCTCAAGCAAATTGCTAATTACTTCCAAAATCATCCTCGTTGGGGCAAAGGAAGAGATTGGAGTGGTATTTACGAAGAATGCGCTCGTATATTGTGGGAAGAAACCGACTATCTTAACGAAGGACGTAATGCCGATACCTTTCGCCGTAACTTCCGCGATGAAGATTGGGTAAAAGTACCCCGTGTTTACTGGAAATACGCCTCTCCCAAGGTTTTAACTTTAGAGTATTTACCAGGAATTAAAATTAGCCATTATGAAGCAATTGAAGCAGCAGGTTTAGACCGTGCTAACTTGGCAAAATTAGGGGCAAAAGCTTATCTTTACCAACTACTAAATAATGGCTTTTTCCATGCCGATCCCCACCCAGGAAATATTGCAGCTAGTCCTGATGGTGGGTTAATATTTTATGACTTTGGCATGATGGGACAAATAAAAAACAACATCCGTGAAAAATTAATGGATACCTTGTTTGGTATTGCTCAAAAAGATGGCACTCTGGTAGTAGATTCTTTGATTGAATTAGGAGCTGTAGTACCTACAGGAGATTTAACCCCTGTCAAGCGTTCGATTCAGTATATGCTAGACAACTTCATGGATAAACCTTTTGAAGAACAATCTATAGACGCTATCAGCGAAGACCTGTTTGAAATTGCTTACGGACAACCCTTTCGCTTTCCTGCAACCTTTACCTTTGTAATGCGTGCTTTTTCTACCCTAGAAGGGGTCGGTAAAGGTCTTGACCCTAAATTTAACTTTATGGAAGTGGCTCAACCCTTCGCAATGCAAATTATGACAAATAGTAACGGCAACGGCGGTAACACTATCCTGGACGAACTAGGTAGACAAGCTGCTCAAGTAGGTAGTAGTGCTTTAGGACTGCCTAGACGAATTGAGGATACAATAGATAAGCTAGAAAGGGGTGATTTAAGAGTTCGTGTCCGTTCCCTCGAATCAGAGCGAGTATTGCGCCGTTTGAGTGCCATACAATTAGGAACGAACTATACTATACTTCTGAGCACCCTAATTCTATCTGCTACCCTGTTATTTACCAATGGAAGTAAAATTGTGGCAGCGATCGCATTGTGCGTAGCAGTTATCCCTGGATGGTCACTGTTACGATTGCGGAAAAAAATAGATCGTATAGATCGAATGTTCTAATATTTGAATGTATATTGGCTAAATTATCTATGAAACGTCGCTTTGTCGGACTCACTGATACAGGAATTGTAAGGGCTGTCAACCAAGATAGCTACTATGTTGACGATCCCCAAGGACGCTTTTTTATCGTCGCAGATGGTATGGGAGGACATGCGGGCGGACAAGAAGCGAGCAAGATTGCTACCGAAAAAATTCAAGCACATTTAGAAAAGCATTGGGATGAGGAGGCAATGACTTCTGATATCCTACTCCAAGAAGCTATTGAGAAGGCTAATCAAGGTATTTTAGACGATCAATCTCTTCATCCAGAAAGGGGAGATATGGGGACAACAGTGGTAGCTATAATTTTTCGCGATCGCCCTTGGTGCGTTCATGTGGGAGATTCCCGTTTGTATCGTTGGCGTAATTCTGAATTGAAACAAGTTACAGAAGACCATACCTGGGTCAGCTTGGCAATGAAATCAGGAGAAATCACCAAAGAGCAAGCAAAAGTTCATCCTTGGCGACACGTCTTATCCCAGTGTTTGGGACGTAAAGATTTGTTTAGAGTAGATCTCCAAGAATTAGATATCCAATCTGGAGACTTGCTTCTGATGTGCAGTGATGGGCTAACCGAAGAAGTATCAGACGAAGAAATTACAGCCCTACTGACAAAAGAGCAAGACTACAAACAATTAGCTACCGAATTAGTTAACGCAGCTAAGAATGCGGGAGGCTCAGATAATATTACAGTGGTAATGGTAGCCGAAGATTAGAATTTCAATTAAGTAGAAGAAGTTGGAGTAGCTGGTATTAAATTACTGATTTCTGGCTTCTGAATTTCTGATTTCTTCGATGCGCGACGGCGAAGCCGAGTCCTTTAGGAGAGCGAGTCCTTTAGGGCTTTCGGTGTCTTGGTCAGCGTTTCCTTGTCCCCATTCAAGGATAAACACGAAGATGCGTCGGGTGTAACTGACATTCCGCAGATAATTTTCTCAAGGAAATAATTAAATGAATTTGCTTGAATATAGCCGTTTATAGCAATCGCCAATCTTCAAAAACACCAAATAATATATTAGTTCTTATTCTGTTTCTAAAATCGCTGTATTCTCTATCTCTTAAAGTGTGTAGACTAAATTGCTCAAAAAATCACGAAGAAATTAAATTTTTCTGCGGAATGTGAGGTGTAAACGGATTACTCGCGCATTCTCATGTCATGATTGCTCGCGCTTGCTTTAGATGAGTTAAACTCATCAAGTTCGCTCGCTTTAATCACGCCTAGTCGCTCGTCAAATTCCGTAGGGTCGCACCGCTCCTGACTTCTGATGAATATTGACTAGCAATAATGCCTAGCATTAACCACCATAAACTGTGGATAGAAGGACGATACCACACAGTATCTACTACTCCATGAACTAATAAGCCCACCGTAGCAGCGATCGCAGTAATCAACCAAATCCCTTGATTGCTTCTTGACTGACGTAAACGATTTATTTGTATCCAGCCATGTCCCAAGGTAGTAAAAATTAGTCCTAAAAAGCTAATAAAGCCTACATAACCCATTTCTACAATGTGTTCTAGGTAAATAGAATAAGCACTCAAAGCGGGATAACGAGGATCCATATAACGAGGGTACACCGCGTTGAATGCTTCATTACCAGGGCCAATACCTAGAATAGGATATTGTTTAATTATTTGAAATACAGTGCGCCAAACAAACTGACGGAAACTATTACTGCTATCTTCACTACCTGCAAAAATACTCTCAAAGCGCAATCTAACTGATTCTACCCCCAAAATAGTAACCACTAATAAGCCCCCTGCTATGCCAAAAACCAGGGGTAGCAGCCAAATGCGCCAAAAACGGGGTAAATAATCTCGCCACCACCAATAAAGCAGTACAAACATCGTGGTAGCCAAAGCAATCATCGCTAGCCAAGCACCACGACTATCGGTAAAAAATAAACAAGCAGAATTAGCCCCAAACATCAATACAGCCAGGGTTTTTTGCATCCAACCACGCCAAACTAGAATAGCTCCCACACTAAGAGCGATCGCTGGGAGTAAGTAACCTCCCAAAAGATTAGGGTTACCCAAATAGCTATACACCCTAGTATCATTAGCTAGGGCAGAATTAGGATCGTTCCAAGTTGCTAACTGCTCTACACCTAAATACTGTTGACGAATGCCGTAACTGCTAACAATTAAAGCGGTTAATAAAAATCCTGTAACTAACCAATTACATAGCCTAGGTGAGCGTAACACCCTGGCAGCCAAAGCAAACATGGTTAAATATAACGTTAGTTTAATCCATCCTGTAATTGCTTCTGCTTTTACGGGAGAAAATGCCATTGCTAGAGTAGCAATAGCCCAATAGAGTAAAACCAGCCAATGAATAGGAGTTATCCCTAAAGATTGCTCATCTGAAGCGGTAATGAGAACCCAGTAACTACCAATTGCTATTAATAAGACCCCGATTAAACTCGTAGAAACAAAGGGTGCGAGCCAAAAAACGAAACTGAGTAAACAAACTCCAATTATTTCTGACCATTGAAGCAGCAAACTCCCAGACCGCCAAGCAGATAGACTATTAACAAAGCGAAAAAGATAGCTACTGCTAAACCAGGGATTGAGGTCAGGTTTTGCTGAGACAATGCTTATCTTGCTTGATTTCATGAGCAGAACAGGTAGAACATCCACAACTATAGTGGTAGTGTTTTAAGGATATCAAAAGTTAGATCTTACACTACCAACTACTGGTTGCTTAATACGGCTCATTCTATCCCAATTTACTCTCATCCTGTTCTAATTTAGGCAGTTGAATAATATAGCGATAGCCAGCTTCAGGAGAGCCTTGAACGATTATTTTGCCTTGATGCAATTCGGTCAAGTGGCAAGAGAATAGTAAACCCAAAACATCGCGAGAAACTCGATCTGCTTGTTTTTGATTAACACTACTTGTCTTTTTCTGGCTATTGATAACCGTCATCAAAGCAGAAGCGGTTAAGACCCGATTGCCTAACAAGACATCGCTCATTCCAGAACTAGCAGTGTTTTCAAAGTTTTGCGATTCTGCAATTGCTAATGCCTTGGTAACAGATTGCGAATAAAATTCTACTTGAGGTAAACCATCTCCCAACCAGGGATGAGATAACCAAACTGCTAAATTTAAAGCACGGTTACGACGAGAAACGTGAATTCTTACCTCTCCACCAGATTCAGACATTTCTAGCACACTAATAATCAGATAATATAAAGCCTGTTTTACTTTGTCTTTATCTAATAACCAAATGCGGTTTCCTGGCTCTACAGATAAGCGTAGACTCTGCTGATGCTGTTTTCCAATATCTACCAAGCTGTTGATTACTTGCTGACACAACATCTCAATATCCACAGAAGATTTTTTAACTGTAGAGTCTTGATTACCTAAAACTCCCAAATTAACAATTTCATCTACTAAAGAAATTAGATTCTGACCGCTATTATGAATAATTTCTAAATATTCTCTTTGCTTAATCGTCAAAGGTCCATAAACTTCTCTTCTTAAAACGCTTGCCATGCCAATAACCGAAGTTAAAGGAGTACGTAATTCTTGAGTTAGTTGCCCTAGGAGCTTGACCTTAATTAAATTAGTTGCATTAATATTGCTTGATGTAGACTCAGAACTATTTCGTGTTCCCAAATAATCGGATTTCCATTGAGCAGAATTGCTTACAGCCAGAGATAAATGACTTGAAGCTTCCGTTGATGGTTGTTGCTGATTCTTAATAGCATAGTCACGCTCAAACTCTCTCAAGCACCATCTGGCAGTCAAAGCCAAAAAGTCTAAATCTTTAGAGGTAAACTCTCTAGGCTCGGTATCCATTACCTCTAAAGTTCCTAAACACAATCCTTCAGAACTAATTAGAGGAACTCCCAAATATGCTCTGATACCATAGTGTTGAGTTAAACTACTAGTAGCAAAAACTGCATTTGTGACCGTATTGTCGATAGCTAAAGGTTGTTCGCTATCAATAACATAAGTGCTAAAAGATTCCTCTAAAGGTATTTTGCGATAAGAAGCCAATTGGTTCATCAAACCCATAGAAGAGATGCCAAATGTAGACTTAAACCACAATTCATTATCAACTCCTAAACCAAGAATACAGATTGGTGCTTCCAGAAAACTAGAAGCTGTTTGAGTAGCTTCTTCAAATACAGGAACACTTTCTGATGCTAATAAGCCTAAGTGACTTAAAGTAGCAGATCTTTTTTGGATTCTTTGAGAAGGAGTTTGACCATCTAAACGACAAAAAAGTCTGTTTCTTGGTTTGTTCATGCTGGGAACTCTAATCCCTAAATCTATTGCTTGCACTTGTATTACTGAATCATAATCAGGGTTAATGTATTTTGCTTTGGGAGCCTACCATATATTAATTATTCTCTCTTGGAATTTAGTTGGTAAAAATATTTAAGGTATGAACAAGAGACAAAAATTATTTCAGTATCCCTTAGCCTGTTATCTTTAAAGTTCCCGAAAACACTTCAGAACGAACATTTTTAAGCGGAGATTATGAAATACTTCTAATAATAGTAGTTAAATGAACTATAAAATCAACAATTTCCACCATAATTGACTGAGTTTTAATCTATCTGGAGAGAGAGCTAGGGGCCAAAATTTAAGCAAAGGGGATTTACAGCCTGGGCAAATATAATTTGATTTCTGATACAGCTTAGTTATCTTTCTCTAACTATATTGAGTAAAAAATTATAATAAATACAGCTTAATATAAAACAAAAAGTTTTAAATTATTCATCTAAAATTCAAAGATTAGTTAATTTACTCATGGTATTTTTATGGTACTTTTACTGCTGTTGAAAACACTCAAAAATTAATCTCTAATCGATTTTACAGAAAAATATCCTTACTGGCAAAAATAGCCGTTACGCCCACAAAGTATTTATCGAGCGCACGGCACTTTTGACAAAAGTTATTAGCAATTTAAGTCATGTTGCTTTCTATTGCCCAGCGTGCCAACTCAGTACGATTTTTGAGACTGGTCTTGTTTAACATATTAGAAACATGGCTTTCAATAGTTCTTTGACTAACATTTAATTGTTCTGCAATATTACGATTAGCCATTCCTTTAGCTACTAGCTGAACTACCTTTAATTCTGTGGGTGTCAACTCTACATTATGGGGAACATGAATTGTTGGACCTTCGCCCAATCCTCTACCTCTACCATCAACTAATCGTTTAATTTGCTTTAATGAGGATTCTACTTGGGCGACTAATTCTTCTGGTTCAAAAGGCTTTACCATGTAGACATCTGCACCTTCATTTAAACCTTTGACGCGATCTTGGCTTTGACCTTTGGCAGAAAGAAATAATACGGGAATGGTGTTAGTGCGTGGTTCTTGTCTGATGTGTTTTACTAAAGAATAGCCATCCATTTCTGGCATCATGACATCACAGATGATCATGTCAGGTACTTTGTTGTCTAATACTTCTAAAGCTTCCCGACCATTTTCTGCGGTCATTACATCATACCCCCTAAATTCTAAATAGTCTTTAACCAATAAAATCAAATTGGGGTCATCATCAATAAGTAAGAGTTTTTTGCTATCTCTTTGTGAATTATCCTTCATAAGTAATACTGTCGAGTTATATGCTATTGAAGTCAGAGATTATTCCACCGTTTGATGACGGAGCTTATTCTGACCTTGTATTTTTAAAAACACTTCGCTGAATATAGGCGAAGCTTATTTGACTTTATGAGAGGCTGGTACTACCTTTAAAAGAATAGTGGAGGTGGGGTTTAAAAACTGAGTAGTAAACCTGCTAAGACAGCCCTAGTATTCGTTAGCCTCCTCAATTGTGATTGGTATTCCAAAAGATAAGTTAACTAATTGGGAATAGGTTGGTAAACCAGTGTATTTCAACAAAATGTTAGTTTAACAAAGTGCTGACTAGATAATAAGGGCTGAAAAAATTCATGATTGTGATATTTTTTCTAGTATCCTCGCTTCTAGTTTTTGACGCTTTCTTTTTGTGTGAACTTTCTTCTGCGATAATAACCTTTAGTTTTGATTACGGCAAAGATTTTACTATTAACTAATGAATAATACTTTGCTAAGCAATTTCATTTAAAAATATATACCCTTTGAATTTATACTTACTTGGAAAACTTAATTTCAGTATAATTACGTCAGATAGTTTACGGAACATTTAATCTAACAACTTAATTACTATTCATTCAAATGAATTCTTTTACAGATTGCCTTAACGAATTAATTCATAATCGTCGTTCGACAAAACCTCGCTATTTTAATGGTAAAAAAATTGAAGATTCTTTAGTGTGGCAGATCTTAGGAAATGCTAATTGGGCTCCTACTCATGGTTTAACTCAACCTTGGAGATTTAAAGTTTTTACTGATAGCGGACTTGAAAAACTAGCTGATTTCCAGGCGAATCTTTATCAACAATTAACTCCAGAAGCTAAGTTTAAAACAGAAAAACATGAGCGAATGAGAACAAATATTCTTCAGTCTTCTCACGTAGTTGTTATCTGTATGGAACGGCAGTTATCCGAGAAAATACCGAGAATTGAAGAGATTGAAGCGGTGG
>NZ_LR213908.1 GCF_900659865.1 Hyella patelloides LEGE 07179 | reverse complement strand
TTCTCACCAAGGTTTGTATTTGTCCTCCTGATTCTAAAGATAGAGAGCCAGCTTCAATCGTAATATTTCCCCCATCTCCTTTTGCTTCCCTTTCGACGTTACTGAAAATATTGCCATCGGTAAGATTCACCTCACCTGCAATGTTTAATCTCACATTGCCTGCATTGCCTTGACCAAAAGTACTACTTCTGATAAAACCACCATCACTTAGGGAAAGAGAATTAGCTGTAATGAAGATATTTCCTGCATTACCCCTTCCCCCTGGTATTTCTTCACCATTTACGTTTTCAGATGAACCAAAAACTTGAGTATTTAACAGTGCCCCATCGGTTAAAGATAATGAACCAGCTTCTATCGTGATGTCTCCCCCTTCTCCTTCTGCACCAAAAACTATAACACTAGCCATGCGACTATTTGAAATATCTGGGATTACACCATCAAGGGTTACTGCACCTTCTGCATTGACATTAATATCTCCTGCGTTACCTCGACCAAAAGTACTGGCACTGAAAAAACCACCATCGGTGATGCTTAATGACTCTGCTGTGACGTTAATATTACCACTATTACCAGTTGCACCTTCATTAACGCGGTTTTGAATCCCACTCACTCCACTGAGATTAACCGCGCCTGTGGCATTGATAGTAACATCTCCTGCTTGAGATTCTGTTGTCCCTAACCCTTCAGCAATTCCGCCAAATAGCTGACTAGCTTCAGTTAAAGTAATATCGTTACCAATCACTGTAATTCCACCACCATCAGCACCAGCTACATCTACTCTTGCACCATTAGAAAAAGATACATTGGCTCTGGCGACATTATCAGAAATACGAGGATTCAGATTCTCGTCAAGATTAACTGTTCCTGCTTCTGCTAATCCCCCTAGCCATACTTTTGCACCTTGAGCAGTGATGTTATTGATATCGCCTACTTCTTCTGGTCTGACTCCATTGCCTCTTATTGCTATCTCACCGCCAATGAAACCAATGGTTTCTCCTGCATTGATTTGTAAACCAAGATTATCAGTAACAGAGTCGTTAATAATTGGTTGAGGTTCATCCCGAAAACCCAAACCAATGGGCGCATTAATGGTAATCAACGGCGGATTATCTAAATCTGTCGCGCTAAATTCTCCGTCGGGAAAAATAATACTATCGGCGGTACTGCCATAAAAAGAACCACCAAGTTGTAATCTGGAACTCTCGCCAAAAACAATTCCTGCGGGGTTGATTAAAAATAAATTAGCCGTACCCTTAGCACGAATTAAACCATTGATATTGGAGATATTTCCTCCAGTAACGCGGGAAAAAATATTAGCTATATTGTCAGTGTTGTTAAAAAATGCCTCGGTTCCTGTGGGGACAGAAAACTCCCCAAAACTATGAAATAAATTATCTCCTGCACGATTTCCATTATCAATCTGCACTCCTGTATCGGTAGGAGTAACAATAGTAGAAGTTGTCCCGTCTGGAGTAACTTGAGCAGTAGCAGCAAGGGGTAAGAAAACAGAACTTAAAACTATTGTAGTAGGAGCCAGTTTCATGATTTACTTGTTTCCAGCAAATTAAGCAGATACTTAATTCTAGGATAGTACTACATTTTGTATCTCAAACCATGTTAAGTTAATTACCTTCCTATTATTTGCCTCGTGGTGTTAAATCTAACTTTATAGGGATACCAGCAAACATTAGAATATTTCTTTTCTCTTCCCTCTTCCTTTCCAAATCAATTTAATGTCCTAGCCTATTAGCGCACCGCTATATTAAGAAAAATTATAATCGGCATCCTTTTTTTCCTTAAGACCTATCTAATTAACAAGCAAGTTAGAGAGGACAGAAAGATGTTAGCAGAAATTTGGCAAGAAATCACTGAGTTAACCAAAGATCGCAAATTTATTCGTAACTTGAGTCTCGTAGCGGTAATTGCCCTAGCATCTTCTTTTAGCCTGGCAGCAAGCAATCATTCTGAAAGATTAGCACAGCAAGGTAAATTAGATCGCTGTTCCAATTTTATGTCTATGGGACTCTGCATCAAAACTCAAAATATTGTCACCAAATAATTAAGTGCTTCTACAGAATCCCTATCTAGATTAATTACCTATGCAAAATTAATTTTACCTGTTATCCAACTTCAACTATAAACTAGGGCTTTGTTTATGCCATTCGGTAGCTTGTTCGTAAGCGTGTGCTACGTGAAATAGAATATCTTCCCGTAAAACATTCCCAATGAGTTGCAGCCCAATAGGTAAACCTGCTTCATCAAAACCGCAGGGAATACTCATTCCAGGTAAACCCGCTAGATTGACAGGAATAGTCATCAAATCAGAAATATACATCGCTAAAGGGTCGTCAGTTTTTTCTCCTGCTTTAAAAGCTGTACTAGGACAAGTGGGAGAAACTAAGACATCTACATCAGCAAAAGCCTGTTCAAAATCCTGTTTAATCAGAGTGCGTACTTTTTGAGCTTTGAGATAATAAGCGTCATAATAACCCGCAGAGAGGGTATAAGTGCCAATCATGATGCGTCTTTTCACTTCGTCCCCAAAACCAGTAGCACGGGTTTTTGTATACATCTCTACTAAGTTTTCTGCGTCCTCACGGATACCATACTTAACTGCATCGTAACGAGCTAAATTAGCCGATGCTTCTGAAGGTGCAATAATATAGTAAGCAGGTACACCATAACGGAAACGAGGACAGGAAATTTCTTTAACTTCTGCACCTAATTCTTCTAGCTTAGCGATCGCTGATTGGACTCTCTCTGCTACTACAGAATCTAAGCCATCACCGAAGGTTTCTTTAATCACGCCTACTTTTAAACCCTTTTTAAGCTCTGGCTGTAAATATTGGGTGTAATCAGGTATTTCTACTTTAAGACTTGTGGAATCCCGTTCATCATATCCAGCGATCGCACTTAAGAAAATTGCAGCATCTTCTACATTACGAGCAAAAGGGCCAATCTGATCCAAAGAAGAGGCAAAAGCCACTAAACCAAAACGAGACACCAAACCATAAGTTGGTTTTAAACCCACCACACCACAAAAAGAAGCAGGTTGGCGAATTGAACCACCAGTATCCGAGCCTAAAGATACTACACATTCAGATGCAGCCACCGCAGCAGCCGAACCACCAGATGAGCCACCAGGAACTCTGGTAAGCTCCCAAGGGTTTGCTGTTAACTGGTAGCTAGAGTTTTCTGTGGAGCTTCCCATGGCAAACTCATCCAAATTAGTCTTGCCCACAGCAACTGCTCCTGCTGCTTGTAATTTCTGAGTCACCGTAGATTCATAGGGAGGGACAAAGTTAGCTAAAATCTGCGAACCGCAGGTAGTTTTAATACCCTGGGTACACATATTATCTTTAATCCCAATGGGAATCCCTTCTAAAATGCCAATCTCTTCTCCCGCAGCAATTTTTTGGTCTACTTGTTGAGCTTTTGCCAAAGCATTTTCAGCAGTAACAGTCAGAAACGCTTTTACTTTGGGTTCTAAAGTAGTGATGCGCTCCAAAGTTTCCTGGGTAATTTCCACCGCAGAACGTTTTTTACTAACTAACTGTTGGTGTAATCCTTTAATAGTTTGACTCTTTACGGAACTCATAAAATAGCAATTCTAATAAAATGCACTGTTTATCATGATATTAGAGAAGGTGAGAGATTGGGGAATAAGAAATACTGATTTTATGAAACGTGCAATAGCAAATCAACTTTTTGGCGATCGCTAAACACGAGTTTGTCTATATAAATCTTTACATTAAAGGTAACATTTGTTACAGAAACATTTAATATGACTGGTAAAGCCACTATGATTTTAGTGTGATGAGATCGATCCCCACTACAGAAGTATCAACCCTACTTTTAAAAGTTTATTGATATCAACAAAGATTTTTAAGTAAAGTAGTCAACACGAGAATCATTCTTTTAGTTTCCATCGATCATTGGTGCTTTAAGAAAATTAGAAAAAATTACTAAAAAGGCGATTTGTATTGCCAGTTCAAGGTATGAATTTGATTTGTATTTTTTGCTGTTGATCTCTAAATACACTTCCTCAGTCATTCCTTTGCTTGAGTCTACTCAACATAGTTGCTCAACTCTGGAGGATTGTTAACCCTTCTCTCTCAAAGTTCAACAGAGAAGATCGTGAAGATTTCCTGATGTTTAAGCAAGTCTTATTTTAGGGGGCTGGGAGAAGAAATTCTATTCTGATTCAGCAACGTCAACGATTTTATGCATGAACTAAATTCAATTGTTTATCAGTTAAACAAAAAACTAATTCAATTAAATTTAGGAGAAATTTCTCATGGAACCTAATGATACGTTGATAACAGCAATTGATACTGGAATTACGTCTAATAATTCTGGCATATTTAATTTCAATGGTGAAATTGGAGATAATCCCAACGTTTCCACCACTGATGATGTCGATCTATATTCTCTCGAACTTGAAGCTGGTACTGTAGCAACTTTTGATATTGATGCTTCTGAATTGGGTTCGGATTTAGATTCTATTTTGAGAGTGTTTGACTCTGCGGGAAAAGAATTAGCTGTCAATGATGATGATGACAACTCTTTAGATTCTTTTATTTTCTTTCCCGTTCCTACCACAGATACATACTATGCGGGTGTCAGTAGCTTTGCTAACTCTGATTACGATCCCAATGCTGAAGGGAGTGGCGATGGTGATTTTACTGGATTATACGAACTCATAATCGATAACACTCTCAGTTTTACAGAGCCTAATGATACCTTGACCACAGCAATCGATACTGGAATTACATCTAATAATTCTGGCACATTTAATTTCAGTGGTGCAATTGGAGACAATTTAGATGTCCCCCCAACATCCGATGTTGATTTGTATTCTCTCGAACTCCACGCCGACACAAGAGCAACTTTTGATATCGACAATACTGAGGGTGTAGATACAATTTTGAGAGTGTTTAACTCTGGGGGAGAAGAACTGGCTGTTAATGATGATGATAACGAATCTTTAGATTCCTTTATTTCCTTTACAGCTTCTGCCACAGATACCTACTATGTTGGTGTTAGTAGCTTTGCTAACTTCGGCTACGATCCCACTGCTGAAGCAAGTGGTGATGGTGGTTCAACTGGATTGTATGACCTCGTAATTCAAAAAGCTATTAGTGGTACAGAAGGCGATGACTTTCTCCGTGGTACTGATGCCGACGATCTTATTGAAGGTTTTGGCGGTGATGACAATATTCGGGGAAGGGCTGGCAATGACGATATTGTAGCTGGTGCTGGCAATGACACTGTATTAGGCAGTGGTGGTGACGATACTATAACTGGTAATGCTGGTAGTGACAGTCTCCTTGGCGATGGTGGTAACGATTTGCTCGAAGGAGGAGGCAATAATGATATTCTTCAAGGG
This sequence comes from Hyella patelloides LEGE 07179, assembly GCF_900659865.1. Lineage (GTDB taxonomy): Bacteria > Cyanobacteriota > Cyanobacteriia > Cyanobacteriales > Xenococcaceae > Hyella > Hyella patelloides. Next base: position 12,764 of record NZ_LR213908.1, on the reverse strand, counting down.
GGAAATGGAAATGACACCATAAATGGCGGAAATGGTGATGATTTGCTAGCTGGCAACGGCAATAACGATAACATGACTGGCGGAGATGGTAATGATACCTTGCTGGGGGGTTCAGGTAATGACACTATGCGTGGCGGAGTCGGCGATGACTTATTGAGTGGTAGAGGAGGAGATGATGTTTATGTTCTGGCTTCTGGAGAAGGAACAGATATTATTGAAAGTTTCCGCTTGGGAGCAGATCGAATTGGTTTAGCTGATGGTCTAACTTTTGGTGATTTGACTTTTGCGGGTAATGACATTTTGAGTTTTGGAGAGACTCTGGTGACTTTGAATATTGCTACAGATAGACTATCTGAATCTGACTTTACGATTGTTTAGGTTGATTTTATTGGGGGTAACATAAGCTGTACAAAGAGAAGACTTGGGATATCTAAAAGTTTTCTCTTTTTCTTGATGTTTGATATTAATGGCAGCGAATTGCTGAGATTTAATAAGCTTGATTCTTAACAGGAAGATAATTGTTACAAAAGCAGATCTCTGATGCTCAATCCTGTTTACAAACTCCAAATATATCTGAAGATTTAATAACCATTAATTACTTAAGCAAGGGTAACAGAAGAGTTACAAAATAGTAAACCAAAGGCGCAGTAAACACATAACTATCAGTACGATCTAAAATACCGCCATGCCCAGGGATTAATTGACCAGAATCTTTAACACCTGCATCCCTTTTCATCATCGATTCTGTCAAATCTCCCAATAAGCTAGTAATTCCGATTAAACTTCCCAGTAAAATACCACTCAATCGCCAGCCAGGAAAATCAAAATACCAAGCTCCAATTTCTGCCACAATCAAACTACCAATAACCCCAAAAATAGCTCCTTCAACGGTTTTTTTGGGACTGATAGCAGACAGTTTTGTCTTCCCAAAAGCCTTACCCATAAAATATGCCCCAATATCAGCAGCCCAAATACAAGCCATCACCAAAAAGGTTAAAGTGAGAGCAGAAGGGAAAGTGCGAAAATCATTCCAAGAATTTGGCCAGTAACCTTCTAAGGGTAAATTAGTAATGCCAATAGCGTTGGGTAAACTAACCCTGAGACGTACCCAATAAGTAGGCAAATAACCACAATAAAACAAACCTAAGATAGAACTAGCAATATCGGCAATTGTCGCCATTTTAGGCTGAAACAACAGATAAAAACAAATAATTGTTCCTCCCAAACAAAACATCGCATCAGTCATGTTAGGAGTGAGGCTAGAACAGATCAATAACACCTGGGATACTACCATTGTAGTTTTGCCCGCAGGTTCAATACCCTTTGCTCGCACTAAGCGAAAATACTCAATTTGAGCCAGCAAAATTAAAATACCAATACCGAGAGTAAAATACCACCCTCCTAAAATTATCAGACTGAGGGCGATCGCGATCGCTATTATTGCGCTGAAGATACGAGTCAAAGACATAACTTAACTATTGCTTCATAGGCTTAACCAATCTCAAGATTCAGGTTAAGACAACCTTATGAAAGATTAACAAATTAATGCCTGAAAGTCTCAATTATACATATTATATTATTATTTTATATTCTATCAGTGATTGGTTGTTAGTGGTTACTATCTCACCTGATTACCTATTATCTAATTACTTCTTTCTTCATCCTTCATATTTTAAAAGTAGCGACGAGAATACCCACATCTGTAAATTTATAAGCTAGTTGGAACTGCAATTTCAGTAATAAGCGAGGAGAATTGCCTTGATTTCTCTAACCGAGATTGCTTAAGTATTGCTATATAAAACAAATAAAAAAAGGACGCATCTTTGCGCCCTCTACCCAAAATTTTAGCTCGGCACAGCTATTAACTGATTAAGGTTCAACTAAGTTTTCCAAGCCTTTAACTACTTTTGCTGAAATAATTTTATCCCCAGCTGTCAATTTTTCTAAGGCTTCTTTCCCTTCCACTGCATAGCCAAACACAGAGTAACGTCCATCCATAAGGTTATAGCCAGGAGGAGTTAATTCGGTATCAAACTTAAAGAAGAAAAACTGAGAAGAGCCACCATTAGGATCGTCCGCAGGACGAGCTAAAGCGATCGCTCCATAAGCATTAAAAGGTAAAGTGGGAGTGTCCAAATAACGACCCATTTCTTCTAAAGTTGCCTCATACACGGGGATTTCATCTTCAGGAGTCAAAACTTCTAAAGGAATAGCGCGATACTCCTGAGTTTCGGGGTCGATAAATCCATCTTCTTCCCCAGGAGGATCGCCAGCTTGCACGATATAGAAATCTTCAGCGCGGTTAAACTCTAAACCATCGTAAAAACCTTGGTGAACTAAATCCACAAAATTACCACCATTAACAGGCGCACTATAACCATCAACTACGACAGTCAAATCACCTTTATTGGTTTTCATTTCTACGGTAGCTCTTCCTAGAAGTTGGGGTAAATTGGCATACTCTTTAGGAACTTCATAAGGGAAACCTGCTACCATTGATTCTTCTAGCTCAGTAACGAGATCTAAAAGTTCTCGGCGTTTGATGTAAAGAGCTTCTCTGTCTCTATTTTTAGTGAATTCTTTCATCTCTTCTACACCCGCTTTGAGATCGTTTAATAACTCTTCAGCATGGGGTTGTGAGTCTTCGGGAACACCAGCCAAAATTTGGTTGCGACGGACATTTAGCTGAAAACTAGCGTCTTTGATATCTTTATTGATTTTGCCCCACATTTTGACACGAAGTTGTCGTGAAAGGTCTTCGAGAGAGCCTTGCATCTTTCGCACCGCTTGATTCTCAATAGGTAGAGCATATCTAAGAATAGCTTTAGGATCGGTAATGGCATCCCCTTGAGCTAATACAGCGATCGCAGAATGTGATGAACCAAAAGTAATTGAACCTACCACCATCAGGGTAAGTAAAACTAGCTTAATTTTTTGGTGAAGCAATTTGTTGTTTTTAGTAGTCAGCATATTATTAATCAATCATGTTTTTAAATTGTTCAGAGGATTTTGCTTCGTTAAGAGAGCTACGCTTGCAGGAGTATGGTGTCGGGGACATCTAAAAAATCATCTTCACGTACTCAGAGCTTAGTCAGTGGGAGAGGAATACTTTTATACCCTCTATCCCCACAAACATTGTCTACTTATGGATATGTTCTTAGTTTGGGATCGCTCTTGTCAACATTTCTTTACGATTAATCTTTTTCAGTTATCACTTATCAGTTATCAGTTGTTGGTTGCTGGTTATCAGATACTATCTCCCCTGCTCACATCACGCTCACATTACGTTCGCTCTTCCTTTTTTCGTAACTGTGAAGCAATCAGGTAGAATAAGTTGTTGGTTTTCTAGAGTATTTTTAGCTTCATGATTTCTAGTAACGATTTCCGTACTGGCGTAACCATCGAGTTAGACGGCTCTGTCTGGCGCGTGGTCGAATTCCTCCATGTCAAACCTGGTAAGGGTTCTGCTTTTGTCCGAACAAAATTAAAAAATGCCCAAACAGGAAATACTGTTGAGCGAACTTTCCGTGCTGGTGAAACTGTTCCGAGTGCCAATCTGGAAAAGCGTACTATGCAGCATACCTATAAAGATGGAGAAGATTATGTCTTTATGGATATGGGAACCTACGAAGAAACTCGCATGAGTCCCAATCAAATGGGAGAAGGGGTCAAATATATCAAAGAGGAAATGGAAGTTAATGTCGTTTTCTGGAATGAACAAGTGTTAGAGATAGAGCTACCTACTTCTGTAACTTTAGAGGTGACAGACACAGATCCTGGGGTCAAAGGAGATACCGCTACTGGAGGGACTAAACCCGCTATCGTAGAAACTGGAGCGCAAGTAATGGTTCCTTTATTTATTTCTATTGGGGAAAAAATTAAAGTCGATACCCGCGATGGTTCTTATTTGGGTAGAGAAAACTAAATTCTCTTAATATAAGCAAAAAATTGGTGAGATCATCAATTAAAGTTACTTACAAGAATAGGTTATATAACTTGTGTCTGTGGATTTTCAACAACTTCGGGAACTTATAGGAGCGATCGCAAATACTGATATCACTGAGTTAACTCTCAAAAGTGATGATTTTGAATTACAGGTAAAAAAAGGTTCAGTGGCTAGCAATCAAGAGTTGGTGGATTCTGTTCCTGATACTATACCTACACCCATTCAACCAACAGCAATTACCCCTGTGGCGACTCCTCCTACTACTCCAGTTTCAGAGCCAACTTCACCACTAGCAGAACAGCAAAAGTGGGTCGAGATTACTTCTCCTATGGTAGGAACTTTTTATCGTGCGCCTACTCCTGATGAACCACCTTTTGTTGATGTGGGAGAACTTATTAGTAAAGGTGATACTGTTTGTATCATTGAAGCTATGAAGCTGATGAATGACATTGATGCAGAAGTTTCAGGAGAAATTATGGAAATAGTTGTCCAAAACGGTGAACCTGTGGAATTCGGGCAAGTTTTAATGCGAGTTAACCCAGGAAACTAATTCAGGGGTGAAGGATGCCTATCACGGATACCGCTTCCGCCTTAGGACTCGCTACGCATCGCGCGACCGAAGGAAGTCCTTTAGGGCATCAAGGATGAAGGATTAAGGATGATGAAGTAGTGAGAGTCAAAGCAGGCTATCATCATATATACTCGGAAATAACAAGCTATTACTGACGATATTGCTAGATTTCGCTCTCTAGTATTGTCGATCATTAATTATTTATAACTCATAATTTATACCTTTATTCTCTCATCCTTCAACACGGTGGTTATATCTGAGTAATAGCAATCTCAGCATCCCCCACCGTCATAATTTATAATCAGCTTTTCTAACATGGAATTAATTGCGATTATCTTGTCTGGTTTTTTATCAGTATTTTCTAACGGTGGTTGGCTTTTAGATGTAATTGCCAATAACCAACTTGGCTCTTATGTTGAATCGGCAGAGAAATTAGCCATTAGAGTTGATAATACTCCTAATTACCAGATAGCTAAGGGTAATGTAGACCACTTAAGAGTGGCGGGTCAAGGTATCTATCTACAACCCGATCTGAGAATTGCATCTTTGGAGTTAGAAACCGATTCTATTGCTTTAGATTTGACTAATTTATCGACAGAAAGTCTCGATAAGTTACGGAGTTCTCTGCAAAAACCCTTACAGGGTGCTATGTCTATAGTAATTACAGAAGAAGATCTAATTAATGCCTTGCAGTCTGAGAGGATAATCGCTAAACTACAGGCTGCTTTAAATGATTTGGTAGCGAGGAGAGCAGGAAGTAGAGCGATCGCTTATAAATTGCTGACTCCTAGTATCCAGTTATCTGACGATAATCTGATTACCATTAAAGTTACTTTACGCCGTGAAGGAGAAATGTTAAGAGAATCCCAATCCCAGGAATTAGCGATCGCTATTAATTTGGGATTAGATTTAATTCAAGGTAAAAAAATTCAAGTAAGTACACTGGAGGGAACAGTTAATAATCGCCCAATATCAAGCCGTTTACTTAAAGGATTTGCTGAAGGGATCAGCGATCGCTTAGATTTTACTACAATAGAAAGACAAGGAATTTTTGCTCGCCTCTTACAATTAGAGATAGCAGAAGACAAAATTAAGATTATTGGTTTTGCCAGGATGGAAACAAAATCTGAATCTATCCCAGTCAGTTTAACTAAAGTCACAGATTACTCCGCCGTACAACGACGGAGCCTGCTGTGACCGTTGGTCAACACGGGAGTGGAATATGCCGACTGACCGTCGGCATTTCTTCCCGTCATAAAACCTAAATCCGCCTTCTGGTGAATTACAGGAGAAAAACTAATGCAAGATCGCAAACAAAATTTTCGCTTTCCTCTGGCTAGATTTGCTGGAATAGCAGGAATTATTTTATTAATTGGTGGTGGTACGGCTTGGTGGGCGAAATCCTCCCTTGAAAAAGCCGATCAAAGACCAGTTTCTAAAAATCCTCCCCTAGAAACTCCCGCAACTCCCACAACTCCCACAACTCCCAAGAGTGAGCCAGTCACACAACCACAGCAAGAGCAAATTAATATAGCTTGGCTAGATACTGCTGGGACTAACGTTAAGTTAGTAGGCAAAACTGTTAGTTTTCCCCAATCAGTAGAGCCACAACAAATTTTAGAAGCAGCTTTCGAGCAGCTTTTAGCAGGACCTAATGAGTCTGCTGAATATACGACAACCATTCCTCAAGGAACGAAGCTATTAAGTGTTAAAACAACAGAAGAGGGCGTAAGGGTCGATCTATCTCAAGAATTTGTGTCTGGTGGCGGTAGTGCTGCCATGTCTGCAAGATTAGCACAAGTCATTTACACGGCTAGTAGTTTAGACGAGAATACCCCTATTTGGGTTAGCGTCCAAGGTCAACCCTTAGAAAATCTAGGAGGGGAAGGAATTGTGCTTTCTCAACCCATAACTCGCCAAGAATTTGATGCTAATTTTACTCTTTAAAAAAGTTAACAGCTACTAATCAGTTCTACTTTATTACAAGTTCAATGGTTATGGGCGTAAGAGGCAACAAGTAATATGGTTATGTGAAGATTTACAGTTTAATTATGTCGATCTACCCAGCAGCGATATTATTTGTTTCTGTCTCTAAATAAGCCAACCCAATGGGCTTTAACTTACCATTTTAATTTTGCTGCATCTTTACCTTGTTCACGGCGAATTTTACTGTCTTGTTCAAACCAGGCAATAATTTGTTGATGAGTCAATTGTTCGACGGGGACTTGGGTATCTTGGGCAATTAGCTTTAATAATCTTAAAGAAGAAACAGTAAGACGAGTTAAAAATTTTTCGGAAGAATCTAATAAAGCTGCATTAATATCAGCAGATTCTTCTGGGGACAAAAATTGATTAGGAGGTTGTTGCACGATCGAAGTAATGGCGTTGATGATTTTAAGATCTGAAATAAATGATAGTACGCTTCATAGCTGCTAGCTATTAGCCAATACTATTTCTCGTTAATCGATCTATAGCAATACATTTGACCCTTCTAGAATAAGCAATTAATTATTCGAGCAGTGCAACCTTGTTATGCGAGAGATACCGACTGTGGTAAATATTGAGATTGCTGATTCTTGGGGTAATTCAAACTAATAGTCGGGAGTAATGTAGGTTGAACAAGTCGAGGATTAAGTAAATTATTGATATGGCTCAATAATTGTTCGATCTTAAAGGGCTTGAGCACATAACCGTCACCTCCTGCATCTTTCACCAAAGCAAATAATTCTGGCGTGTCAATAGATGACAAAAATAGAATGGGTTTGTTATAGCCTTCGGCTCGAAGTTGACGGCAAAGACAAATACCATCGAGTTTAGGTAATACAACATTGAGAATAATTAAATCGCAGTTATGCTTTTTAATAAATTGTAAAGGAGCTAATCCATTGAACACGGCTTCAACAATAAAATTATGTTCTGTCAAAACTTCTGTAAGTAGCTCACTAATATAGAAATCATTTTCAACTAATAAAATGTTCATTTTCTTTCGTGCAACAAACCCTCAATGACGGAAAAAAATACTTTTAATCAAAAAGCATTTTCCACTCCCGTGTTGACTTCATCGGGTTTTCTGCTCGCCTCCGATATATAGTAAAAGCTAGTTGGTTGAAACGGATATAATTCTAGGCAGCCAGAATCAAAATCCTGCCTGTATCCTGTCTGTATCCTTTCTGTGACTATCTTAGATCAATTAAGTAAAAATCTAAAGAAATTCTAAAAAATTCTATCAAATAATTGTGAAGTTGCGGTGTAAAAACGGGTACGCTTAAAATCCCTCATCTATACGTCAATTTGTAGTATATTAAGTAATACGTTTCTCGCCAGATTTAGCGATCGCTATTTTGAGAAAAATATGTAGGGCTTAATTATTCTCCTGTTGCTTAAAACGGCGAATATTCGCCACCATAATCGGAATAACGGCTAAAAGTAAAACAACAGCGATCGCACTACCCCTTCCAAAGTGACGGAAGTTAAACATCTGTTTGATCATCAGACTGGCAATTACGTCGGTATCTAAATTACCCGCCGTCATTACAAATACAATATCAAACACCTTTAGTACTAACACAATTACTGTGGTGGCAACCACTGTAATGGTAGAGCTAATACTAGGGATGATAATACGCCAAAAGATTTGAAACTCGTTTGCTCCATCCATACGAGCTGCTTCGATGATATCTTTGGGTATACCTTTAACCGCAGAAGAGAGTAATACCATACAGAAGCCTGTTTGCAGCCAAATCATGATGGTAATGAGGGCAAAATTATTAATAGATTTATTGACTAACCACCCTACAGGCTCAAAACCCAAACTGGTAACTATAGCATTGAGTAAACCTATTTGTTCTGCACCAGGGGGATTATAGGCATACATAAACCGCCAAATAACGCTTGCACCGACAAAAGAAATTGCCATCGGGAGGAAAATCAAACCTTTGGCTATGGCTTCATAACGTACCCGATCTACCAAGACAGCGATCGCTAATCCGCAAGCAACACTAATACCTGTAACTAGCACCAGCCACAAAATATTATTACGAAATGCAGTTAACATCGAGTTATCAGTAAAGGCAAAGATATAGTTTTCTAAGCCCACAAACTCTGTAGATCGTCGATCCAAAAAACTCAAATAAATAGTGCGTAAAGTGGGTAATACTAAATAAGCCAACAAAAATAACATGGCTGGTAAAGTATATACCCAAGGCAGAATATGAGATCGCCATTTGCGGGGTAATTTTTCTACTAAATAATTCGCACCATAGAATAGCCCGATCACTCCCCCAGAGCCAACTATAATAGCTGCGATCGCAATTAAAATTCTGTTGATATTTTCCATAATCACATTTTGAGGAGAAAGGAACGAGGAAAGAGGCAATAAAATGTTTGCAGCCTTTAATTTCTATCTGTAAGTAGTTGAATAGAATTAGATATCAAATTAAAACTCTTTTGTTTCTGCTTTACTTTGTATTAAACTTAATTACGCTGATCTACGAACTTTTGATAACCGATCCTTGTTCCTTTCTCCTCGTTTCTCCTTCCTTAGAACGTCCAACTCTTTTCAATTTCTGTTAAAACTTCCTCTGCATCTTCACCGCCGACAAAATCAATAATACCTGTCCAAAAAGTACCAGTACCGACGCTACTTGGCATCATATCAGAACCGTCATAGCGTATAGTTTCCGCATTAGCGAGAATTTCTGCTTGCTCTTTTGAGACTTCATCGGGATAAACATCTAAACTGACTTGCTGGTGAGGAGAGATAAAACCTCCTAGTTTCGCCCAAATTTCATGGGGTTCAGGAGTAGCTAAGTATTCCATTAATGCCCTAGCTTCGGGGGTATCATTGAACATAGCAAAAACATCTCCTCCTACTAAAACAGGAGTGCCAAACTCTTCCTTAATCCCAGGAAGAGGAAAAACCGCAATATTTTCTCCTAATACTGCTTCTGCGGGGAGAAAACTAGATGTAATGCTTGATTGACGATGTAAATAACAGTTGGGAGGCTCTCGTAATAAACCTCTAGGGGAATCACCAAAAGGGGTACTAATTGCGCCGACAATTCCTCCCTGTACGTATTCAGGATTTAACACAATCTCCCCAAACTTGTCGAAAGCCTCTTTGACAGGAGGCGCATCAAAAGGAATCTCATGATTTACCCACCGATCGTAGACTTCCGCACCCGCAGTACGCAACATGATATCTTCTACCCAGTCTGTACCAACCCAACCAGTAGCGTCTCCGCTTTCCATTCCCAGACACCAAGGAGTTTGACCATCTGCCACAATGCGATCGCTCAAAGTAATCATTTCTGACCAAGTTTGCGGTACTTCATAACCTTGAGCAGCAAAGGCTTGGGGGTTGTACCAGACTAAACTTTTTACATAGGCGCGATACCATACGCCATAGAGTTCATCATCTACTTTAGCCAAATCGATCCAATCTTGACTGTAAGCTTCTTCTAACTTACTCTGCTCCATAAAGCCAGAAATAGGCACTAACTGACCACTCTGAGCAAAATCCCTCATTAATCCTGGTTGAGCAAACATCGCTACATCAGGAGCGTCTCCAGATTCTACTCTTACGGGTAAAAGAGTCGCAAAAGCATCCGTGCCTTCATAAACTATTGTTATACCTGTTTTTTCTTCAAAAGGGGCTAAAGCTGCTTCTAATTTGTCTTGTTGCTCTCCTACTACTACACCCAAAACTGTGACGGTTTTAGTGTCTTCTGAGGCTTGTTGCTCTTCTGTACCGCTTCCACAAGCTGTAATTACAGTAGCAATGGTCAATCCCAAACTCAGACTAAAAATTTGTTTTATGATTGTCATGATTAAACGTATTTGGGAAACCCCGTCGATTTATCGCGGGGAGGAACAATCGTTAAATTTTACTTGTTATTTGTTGTGTCTGTTTGACATACTCCCGTCGGCACAGCCGAGGGATTCTAACACCTCACGATGCTAGTTTTCTGTTTCATTCCGTGCCAACTAGAGCATCGTGACCGATACTCCCATTAAAGTCAGTGAAAGGGTTGCCCCTTCCACTGCTCTCCAAAACGTAGCGTGATAGTTTCCCGTCACTACGCTCCTCAATAAAACGGCTACTGTCATTAGAACGCCTAATTAAGTCATATTCGGGATATCTTCTTTCCATGTCCAGTTTAATTTATTAAACCATCTATAGAGTTCTGTTATCCTCTTCTGCCTTTGATAATCATCAATGATTCTGAGGTCAGATTTTGACTTTTCGTCATGGCAATGTCCATGCAATAGTTGTAGGTTTTTGTATTCATCTTTACCACCTGCTGCGGTTGGAATGATGTGGTCGATTTCTATTGCATCATTCTCGCGAAAAATTAGTTCACACCATTTGCATTTGCCCTTTTGCTTCTTGAGCAAAGATGCTGTTCGCGTAGGCATCTCTGGGTGTCTACCCATACGGGAACTCCAATAAATTAAGTCGCCGTTGTATGGACTGGCATCACCTTTGACTTTGACAAATCTACGAGAGGTTTTATCCTTTTTGGTTTTACTTTCAGATGTAAAGTCTCTATGAGACACTAAAATAAAAGGATTGTCGTATTGTCTAGATGAAAAGACCCAATTGTTGTCACCAATCCTGTGAAAATATTTGGATTTAACCCATTTCTTTCCTTTGTTCTGATGACGATGTAACCCCCATCTGTACAACTTCCAAAATAAAAGATGTGTTAAACGGCTAAACACTGCGCTGTTTACTGCGTTGGAAAAGTAATTACACCAACCTCTGATAATCGGATTGAGGTGAGCAATTAGTGATACCTGTGTAGCACTTTTATGCTTGTCAATTACTTCTACCAGTTTGTTGTAGTGCCGTTTCTGACTTTCTTTTGATGGAGTTATAATTGTTTTAAAACCTAGTTTCTTACCCTTGTTAGTTCCAGAATTGTATTTACCAACTGGGAACTGTTGGACATGAAAACCCAAGAAATCAAATCCTGGTTTTTCTTTTTCATGTCTATTCAAGGTATGGGTTAATCTTGTTTTGCTAGGTTTTAATTCTAATCCCATGTCGTTTAACCATTCAGAAATAAGTTCTGAGCATCTTTGGACAACGGTTATGTCTTTGTGAAGAATTACAAAGTCATCGGCGTACCTTATTAATGAGACAGATTGTTTTCTCTTGGTAAGACTGATTTTTACATCATTATTGTCTTTAATAACCATTTTTCCTACCTGCTCTTTTATGTAGGTTTCCATTCCGTGAAGGGCAATGTTCGCTAAAAGTGGGCTTAATGTCCCGCCCTGTGGCTTACCCTCAGATGTCGGAAACAACTTATTATTATCCACTACACCAGCATTTAACCATGCTCGAATTTGTCTCCGTAGGGTAGGGAATGTATTCAATTTTCTTAGGAGTTGTTTATGGTTGATGCGGTCGAAACACTTACTTATATCGGCATCCAACACATATTTCGGTTGGATTCTGATTGAGTTAAAAATTGCTTCGATTGCATCGTGACATGAGCGTCCTGGTCTGAACCCATGTGAATTTGGTTCAAATCTAGCTTCCCATTCTGGTTCGAGAACCAGTTTGACTAGCCCTTGCAATGCTCGGTCTTTGATAGTCGGTATTCCTAATGGTCGCTTTTCTTCTTTCCCAGGTTTAGGAATCCATACCCTCCTAGTGGGAGCGACTTTTGAACCCAGTGTTAATTTATTTATCAGGGTTAGACGTTGCTTTGGGGTCAGGCTTTTAATCCCATCCACACCAGCCGTCTTACGACCTTGATTTTCCTGAGTAACGCGACGAACCGCAAGACATTTTGCACTCCAAGACTTAATTAGGAGTTTTTGGAGTCGTCGAACTAATTTGACATCACCACGACGTGACGCTTTGTAAATCCGCTTTTGCAACTTGTAGATGTTCCTTTCTAAGTACTTAAACAAAATTAATTGTATGTTTTTGTAAGAATTATTTTAGGATAAAATTTGGTGTATTCGAGATTGCTGTCTTCGCCATCTCTGCTGTCCGCGAAGACAGTGGACGTTCCTTGAAAATGCCAAAAAAGCCAATGAGATATATTAAAGGTTTAACAAAAGATACATTAAAATTGTTAGAAAGAATTCACAAACAAAGTAAATAAGTAGCTAGGCAGAATTAAATATAAAACGTTCCAAGTGATAATCACCTTGTTCACTTCGCCGATTCATTCCCTGAATAATTGTCATGGCTAAATCGTATTCATTATCAAAGATACGCCCAGCAAT
>NZ_LR213907.1 GCF_900659865.1 Hyella patelloides LEGE 07179 | reverse complement strand
ATCGATTGAGCAATTTCACGATCGCCCATTTGTGCCAATTGTTGCCCTTCAAAGGCTAAAACCTGCCCTGCTTTCTGAATCCCCATTCTTTTAGCGATCGCTTGTGCGGTAGTAATATGATCTCCAGTAATCATTTTCACGTTGATTCCCGCAGCCTTACAAGCATGGACAGCAGCGATCGCTTCTGGACGGGGCGGGTCAATCATACCCTGTAATCCTAGAAAAACTAAGCCTTTTTCAATGTCCTGATGATCTAGTGAATGCTGATGTGGAGCAGGTGCTTTTTGGGCAAAGGCTAGCACTCTTAATCCTTGCTTTGCCATTGTTTCTACTGCTTGTTCAATTTTTATCGGATCTAGGGGAATCACTCGATCATTGCAATCTATCATCTGAGAACAACGACTTATCAACGACTCCACCGATCCTTTAACATAAATTACAGGGTAAGCAGTATCATGCAACGTTGCCATATATTGATACTCGGATTCAAAAGGAATGGAATCCAATCTTGGTTTTGACGCTGCCAAACCAGATTGACTAAAACTAGCTTTAGCTGCTGCTGTAATTAATGCTCCTTCAGTGGGATCTCCCACCACTGACCAATCTTCTCCTGTTTGTTTTAATTGGGAATCATTACACAGTACCCCAGCTACTAAGCATTCCTCTAAAGCTGAGGGCAAACCATCCTGGAAAGGGCTTCCAGGCTTCCCATTAACTATTAGGCTGATTTCTCCTTTAGGACTATAGCCACTACCACTGACCCCATAGTATTCTCCTCCCACATAAATAGTCTGTACGGTCATTTGATTTTCCGTCAGTGTTCCTGTTTTGTCAGAACAGATAACAGTGGCACCCCCCAAAGCTTCAACTGCTGGTAGTTTACGAATAATGGCATTACGACGTGCCATGCGGTTGACTCCAATAGCTAAGGTAATGGTAACTACTGCTGGCAGCCCCTCAGGAATGGCACTAACCGCCAGTGCTACAGTAGCTTCAAACATATAGAGCCAAGATTCACCCTGTCCTAATCCGATCGCAAAAGTTAGGGCTGCTAAAGTTAAAACCGCATAGAGTAAAGTACGGCTAAATTTGGCAAACTTTCGAGTTAAGGGGGTAGTGAGACTAACTCGATTTTCCATCGCTTGAGATATCTGCCCGACTTCAGTATCATTGGCTGTAGCGACAACGATACCTGTACCCTGTCCAAAAGTGACAAAACTCCCCGCATAAGCCATATTTGTCCTTTCTGCGAGGGTTGTATCTGGTGATAAGGGTTGTATCGTTTTATCTACTGGCAATGATTCCCCTGTTAAGGCAGACTCATCCACCTGCAAATTACGAACCTTAAATAGCCTCAAATCCGCAGGAACTTTATCCCCCGATGCCAGCAAGACTACATCTCCAGGTACCAAGTCCCGTGAGGGAATCCGCAGGGTTTGTCCTTCTCGTAGCACAGTTACTTCTGTAGTTACTGTTTTAGCCAAAGAAGCGATCGCTCCTTCTGCTTGGGCTTCCTGCACATAGCCAATCACAGCATTAATCACCGTAACGCCCCAAATCACGGCTGCATTTGTCCAAGAACCCAAAATTGCTTTGATAGCCCCCGCTAGCAGTAGAATATAAAGCAAAGGTTGATGAAATTGCAGCAAGAACTTGAGCCAAGCTGGTTTACCTGGCTTAAATTGCAGTTCATTCCAGCCATGCTGTTCATAGCGATTAGCGACTTCCTCTGCGGATAAGCCCTCTTCTGAATTACTATTGAAGTATTTAATAACCTCTCTTGAGGAAAGTTGATGATAAGTGGAAAGTTTATCGTCAGATTGCGATCGCAATTGAACTGGCATCACGCCCCCCAATTATGTAGAAAAGTCTTCTCAATTGATAAAAAAGCTCTGAGGTATTGGCTTTTAGCTGATTTTGGTTTAACAAAAACTGAGAACTAGATCGATCTGCCTTAGCTTTTACCTAGACTTCTATAGCTCTTGAAAATGTGAATAAAGAGACTAAATAAAAATTTTTGAATCCAGTTTTAATATAGCTTAATATTAATCTTAAATTAATAATCATTTGGTTATTTATATGATAGAAAAACTGCAATCTTCAGTAAGTAGGTAGGCGGAATAGCTGATTACTTTATCAAACAAAATAACAAAGCTGAAATATAATTCGTTTTGGTTCTCTGGAGACGGGATTATAACTAATAAATTAGCTTAGAGTTATAAGAATATTGTATATATTATTATTCTCTTATTTTCTGAGGTAATCTGAGTTTAACCTTATGAGTCGCTCTAGTATATAAGGCTGCTGAGGAGGCAAGTTTTTGAGCCTGCTAATTTAGTAAAAAATTGTAAAGTTTTTGAGATTTTTGCAAAATTTTTATGTAGAAATATATTATAGAAATAATATCAATTTTTAATATTAGCTAATTGTTGGGTTTTCAGTATTCAAAAGTTGTCAATTCAATAAAGTACTGATAGATACTTCGATTTGCGTTTTATGAAAATTTTATTAGTTGAAGATGATAAGCTGATTGCTCAAACTTTAGAAAATATTCTCAGGGATCGTCATTATGTTGTAGATCTAGCTTCAGAAGGTCAATTGGGTTGGGAGTTTGTTGAGACTTATAATTATGACCTGATTCTGCTTGATGTTATGTTACCTAAACTTAATGGAATCGAGTTTTGTAAACGATTGCGCGATGCAGGGAATCAAACTCCTGTGTTATTATTAACTGCTCAAAGTTCTAGCAATAAAAAAGTAATGGGACTGGATGCAGGAGCAGATGATTATGTAGTTAAACCTTTTGAAATTTCTGAGTTATTAGCCCGTATTCGTGTTTTATTGCGTCGGCGAAATTCTCCAACGACACCAATTTTACAATGGGGAAAATTACGTCTCAATTCTAGTATCCATGAAGTAACTTATGACGATCGAGTATTAAATATAACCCCTAAAGAATATCGTTTATTAGAGCTTTTTATCGACAATGGCGATCGCGTTTTAACCCGCGAAATAATCTTGGATCGTCTCTGGGCTGTGGAAGAAGCACCTAATAACAATACTGTTAGCGCACATATAAAAGACATACGGCGCAAACTAAAAAAAGCAGGAGCTAATGCTGATTTTATAGAAACTGTCTATGGTGTTGGCTATCGTCTCAAACCATTAAGTACTCTAAAAGGAAAGAGGAGTAAGGAACGGGGGATCAAGAAAGAGATAAATACAGAAACACAATTACGAAAACAAACCAGAGAGGCATTAACAGCTGTTTGGCAACAATTTGAGAAGCTGCATAGCGATCGCTTATCGATTCTGGAAAAAGCTAATCTTGCTTGGCAAAAGCATTCTTTGGAAGGACAACTCTTACAACAGGCTCAATGGGCTGCTCATAAGCTAGCGGGAGGATTAGGTATTTTTGGCTTTAATCAAGGCTCTAGTTTAGCAGTTGAAATGGAACAATTATTAAAAATTCAGTCAGATTCGGATCGAGATCGAGCCAGACATTTTTCAGAGCTATTATTCGCTTTAAAAAATTCTTTAAAATCCAATTCTCAGCCATTGTTAACCCCAGTAAATCAGCATCGACCTGTAATATTAGCCGTAGATAATCAGTCTCA
Source organism: Hyella patelloides LEGE 07179 (assembly GCF_900659865.1). Classification (GTDB taxonomy): domain Bacteria; phylum Cyanobacteriota; class Cyanobacteriia; order Cyanobacteriales; family Xenococcaceae; genus Hyella; species Hyella patelloides. The sequence goes on along the minus strand of NZ_LR213907.1, from coordinate 14,639 downwards.
GTTAGTACAGCAAATTATGGCAGAGATGTCTGCTGTAGCCATGAAGTTTGAGATGGTTACAAATCCTAGAGCCACTAAAAAAGCTTTGGTTCAAGCTAATGTAGATGTTATTATTTGGCAATTTTCTTTAGCTGATGAGACGGCAAATACTTTAAATGATTTTATTGATGTTATTAACGATAGATTCCCTTTACCAATCATTCTCTTTACTGATAATAACAACCAAGACGATCGCCTAAAAATCACTCGCCTCACTCATCCGATATTGCTACAAAGAGCTTCCATAGATAATCGTGCCGTAAAAGCGATTGTTAAAGCCTTACAACAAGCTCGTCATAAAGTAGCCAAAGTTTTAGTGGTAGATGACGATTCGCAGGTATTAGCAGCGATCGATAGTTTATTAGATCCTTTAAACATAGAATTAACTGTTTTAGATAATCCACTTAATTTTTGGCGTTTTATTGCTGAGTTCAAACCAGATTTACTTATTTTAGATTTTGCCATGCCTCAATTGACTGGCATCGAACTCTGTCAGCTAGTAAGAAACGATCCTCGTTGGCGAGAGTTGCCAATTTTGTTTTTGACAATTCACAACGATCTTGGCACCATGCAACAAATTTTGAGTGCAGGAGCTAACGACTGTATTAGCAAAACCTTAGTCCAGTCAGAATTAATTCCCAAAATATTCAATCATCTCGATCGCAGGCAATTCTACTATTCAGTCAACCTTTAGATAGAGGAAGCAGAAAAAGTAATGAGTAATGAGTAATAAGTAATAAGTAATAAGTAATAAGTAATAAGTAATGAGTAATAAGTAATAAGTAATAAGTAATAAGTAATAAGTAATAAGTAATAAGTAATAAGTAATAAGTAATAAGTAATAAGTAATAAGTAATGAGTGATTGCTACAAACAACGAGCAAACAACCACTAACAATTAGCTACTAACCACCAACCACGAAGCAACCAATGACAAAGAAAAAAAAAGTTGATTCTCTAGAAATGATGCTGCATCGAATGATCGATCGCATTCGTCAATCTTTAGAGTTATCGGTAATTCTTTCAAGTACTGTTGCCGAGGTTCGAGCTTTTTTAAATACTGACCGAGTTAAAATCTATCAATTTGAAGCAGACGGTAGTGGAGAAGTGGTTGCAGAATCAGTAGATAGCCAAAAGTTGTCATCATTATTGGGTCAACATTTCCCTGCTGAAGATATTCCGCTAGAAATACGCGAACTTTATTTAAGAGAGCGTCAAAGAACCATTGTGAACATCGCTTCTCGCCAAATTGGGATGAGTTCATCAGTAAACGGCAACAGCGAGGCTGAGATAAAGTTTCGAGAGGTAGATCCTTGTCATGCTGAGTATTTAGTGGCAATGGGAGCACAGTCTTCGTTGGTAGTTCCCATTGTGGATCGCGATCGCCTATGGGGATTGTTGGTTTCTCATCATAGTTTGCCTCAAATAGTAACCAAGAATGAATTAGAAGTGGTTCAGTTAATTGCCGATCAAACTTCAATTGCGATCGCTCAATCTAACTTATTAGAGTCTACTCGCGCCCAAGCGAAACAAGAAGCCTCGATTAATCGTGTGGGTGAATTTTTACATTCTATGACTGAAATGCAGTTACAAAAAGCTTTAAAGCAAACTGTTTTCGCTGTGCAAGGATCGGGAGGTCGAGTTTATATTACCCCTCAAAATACAGAATCAGAAGGGCAATTGTTTGTTTCTGGAGAACAGCCTTTACTACTGGCTCAAGAGGAAGAGAATAGTCAGTCTTTTGTTCCTCTTGAAAAACATCCCAGTTGGCAAACATGGCTTAAAAATACGCTGCAAAGTAGAGATTTAGCTTTACCCTTAGCGATCGCTGATTTTGATGCGAATCCATTACCTTCAGATTGGAAGATTTGCTTTAAACCCACTAGAATTAAGAGTATTATTACGATTAAGTTAGAATATCGGCAAAAAATCTTAGGTTATCTCAGTATCTTTCGTCAAGGAATCGATATCGAAACTATTTGGGCAAAAAGACCAGATCGCGATGATCCTCGCAATCAGTTTCCGAGAAAATCTTTTGAGATTTGGCGCGAACTCAAACAAAATAAAGCTCGTCCTTGGACAAGTAGCGAAATTGAACTAGCTCAAACTTTGGGTAATCACTTTGCGATCGCAATTTATCAATATCAACTTTACCAACAGGTTCGCGCCCTCAATGCTTCTTTAGAACTGAGAGTGCAAGAGCGCACAGCAGAGTTACAGCAAGCTAATCAGAAATTAGTTCAAGAAATAAGCGATCGCCTCAAAACAAGAGCTTCCTTAGAAAGACTAAGCCATCAAAACGAACTAATTTTAAACTCAGCAGGAGAGGGTATTTATGGCTTAAACCTCGAAGGAATTACCACCTTTGTCAATCCTGCTGCTGCGGAAATTCTTGGATATGGTGTTGATGAGTTAGAAAGCCAGCCGATACACGAAATTGTCAACCATTCTACAGCCGAAGGAATTGTTTATTCCTGGCAAGAAACTCCTATTTATCAAACCCTGCAAACGGGGGAAATACATTACATAACCAACGAAATATTTTGGCGCAAAGATAGAACGAATTTTCCCGTAGAGTACGTTAGTACCCCAATTAGAGAACAAGAGCAAATTGTGGGTGCGGTAGTAATTTTTAAAGACATTACCGAAAGACTAATTATCGACCGCATGAAAGATGAATTTGTCTCTGTGGTCAGTCATGAACTACGAACCCCTTTAACCTCAATTCGGAGTGCCATTGGTGTGCTGTCTAGTGGTCGTTTAGAGCCAAAATCTAGCAAAAGTCAACGTTTGTTAGAAATTGCCCTGAATAACTCCAATCATCTGGTACGTTTAATTAACGACATTTTGGACTTAGAGCGGATCAAATCTGGCAAAGTAACCATGCTCAAAGAAAACCATAATGCTGCCGATTTAATGACTGATGCGGTAGAAATTGTGCAGAGTATGGCGGATAAAGCGCAAATAACCATCTCTGTAACCCCATTATCAGTTCAACTCTGGAGCGATCGCGATCGCCTAATTCAAACTCTGACTAACTTACTCAGCAACGCCATTAAATTTTCACCACCCCATACTACTGTTCATCTAGATGCTCAATTACAAAGTGATGGCACGATCAGATTTGAGGTTAAAGATCGTGGTCGAGGTATTCCCCCAGACAGCTTAGAAACAATATTCGATCGCTTCCAACAAGTAGACGCTTCCGATTCCCGCGATCGTGGTGGAACGGGTTTAGGACTAGCAATTTGTCGTAGCATTGTGCAACAGCATGGTGGTCAAATTTGGGTAGAGAGCATCTTAGGTCAAGGTAGTACATTTTGTTTTACTTTACCCATTGGTGATTAACTGCCTGGGCAAAACTGATTATACATTTCTACTCACTACCTCGCACGTTCGCGATTCTGACCAGGGTCACTCGTCTACTTGCTACTCTCTCTAGAGGCAAACAACCAATGACTAAAACAATTTTAATAATAGACGATGATGATGATATTCGGGAGGCGACCCAAATTTGTCTGGAAATCATTGGTGATTGGAAAATTATCACAGCAAGTTCGGGAAGAGAGGGGTTACAAGAAGCAACCAACCAAAAGCCTGACGTTATTCTCTTGGATGTCATGATGCCCGATATGGATGGAATAGAAACTTTTACACAACTACAGGCTAATACGGCTACTCAAAACATCCCAGTTATTTTTTTAACAGCAAAAGCCCAACCAGCCGAACAACGGCAGTTTACTCAGCTTAAAGTATCGGGAGTAATTACTAAACCCTACGATCCCTTTGAATTATCAGATAACATTACCAAAATTTTAGGTTGAAAATTATTAGTTATTGCAGATAAAATTTCCGACAACTAGAGCAACAATGATTACAGAAATTAAAACCATCACCACATCTTTTATCTTTAATGTTTCTGTCAATTAGCTGTAAGCGCGATTGCCATAAGCAGGGCTATTTCAACTGAAGCTCGAACTCCTTTAGGTACGCTTGCTCCCATAATTTGGTCGGGGCATTAACCCTTTATAGCTATAAGCGCGATTGCTATGGAAGGCTTATAGCTTATAGCTTATAGCTTATAGCTAAACCTAATGAGGAATTTTCTGGCTTTCCTTGGAAAATAAGTATCTTGAGAAGCGATCGATCGCCTTGACTGAATTTGAAGATTTTCAAGAAAAAATTACATTGTGTAGTTTTTATTCTTCATTATTTATTCAGATTTATTGTCTAGGATACAAACAAAAGATTTATAGTTGATTTTTATTAGTCGATGTCTATTCAAACTCGACGCATTTTACTGATTCATCCCCATGATGTGATTGAAGAAATGATGCAGCTTTGTCTGGAAACTATTCCTGACTGCGAAGTCATAACGGTCAATTCTGGTTTTGAGGCTCTTGAGAAAGCTTCAGCAGAACAAATTGGTGCTATATTACTCGATCTCGATGAAACAATGCCCGATTTGTGCTGGAGAGAAATATGCCAAAATTTAAGACAAAATCCTTTAACCAATTCCATTCCCCTCATTTTATTGACGGCTACGCCTCAATCTCAGGAGCTACTTGAATTTCAGCAAACAAAAAAAATAAAAGCGATCTCTAAAACCTTCGATCTGCTTAATTTAACAACTCAGGTTTCTCGTTTACTAAAGTGGAATTGACCAACGCAAAAAGTGCTGTCTCCGTCGTGTCTTGAAGAGCATTCCCTAGATATCGAAATAACCTGTGACTCCCTTGTTTTGTAATTTTAAAAACGCTACGCGATTAGCTGTAAGCTATAGGCTATAAGCTATTAGCTACAAGCTGGCATAGTGAGGGAATTAAAACCACCACGCGCGCCTTATTCCACTTCGTGCATAGTGGAGGAGTTAAACCTGGCTTAGAAGCTCAGAGCTTAAAGCTGTTAGCTAGTTAAAAACAATTTTCTATCTTGACAATGAAGTCTCATTAAGCGAAGTTGAGACTAAGCTATTTATCCCATCTTTTCTTCCCATAGACAAATTGGGAAGTTTCTCCTAAATCTCGACCACGTTTCCAGAGATGCATTCCTAAAGCAAGCTGGTCGAATTCCCAAGCTTTGAGAGCATTAAGTACATTGTGGTTATTCTCAACAAGAGCATCGGCAAGAGCGATCGCATTTGCAGCAGCTTTAGAGACACTGGCTGCTGTATGGGGGCGGGGAATAAATGCGGAATCTCCTACCAGAGCGACACGCCCAAACATCATGTTAGGCACTCCTAAATCTAAAATTGCCTGTACGAAAGGTTCTTTAGTAGCTGCTATAAGTTTTTGAAAAGGGGGGACTAAAACTCGGCTAGCATAGGAACGCATCTCTTTTTCAATATCATTCGCCATCATTCCAGGCGGGATAGAATAATCTCGGCGTTTGCCATTTTTATCTGTCAAAATGCGGGGTAATTCGGTAGCTTCATCATAATTGACATACCAAACCCAGTTAAAGCGACGTTCTCCAGGAACTAAAGATTCGTTCTCCCCTGGAATCACATACTGAAGAATATGGGAATTGCGGAATTGATAAAAAACAAATCTTTCGGTCATAATAGCTGCCGTTTCTGGGTCTAGGTCTTTCTCGTCTACCAGCCCTCGATAACCAACATATCCAGCGTACATGGGGTCGTATGTTGGTAAGAGAATTTGGCGAACGGTGGAACTTAAGCCATCTGCACCAATTAATAAATCTCCTGTCATCTGAGTGCCGTCGGCAAAAAGTGCCGTAACTTGTTTGTCGTGTTGTTGAAGATTAGTCAGACATTTTCCTTGATGGTAATGCTCGTTGGGGAAATGTCGCTTCAATGAGTTGTAGAGGGAGTTCCAAGAGGTTAGGGTCTGACTCATGGGCATTGTCTGAATGCTCCCATTACGCTGCAAGTAATACCGTTCTTTTGCCATTACACCCAAATTTTGATGAGGAATATCCGCCATTCTAAAAGCTTCAACTACATCTGGCTGTAAAACTACCCCACCTCCTCGACTGCTAAGAGTACGGGGTGAACGTTCGTAAATATCTACGTGCCAGCCAATTGAACGTAATAAAACCCCTGTAAATAACCCAGCCAACGAACCACCAATTACAATCGCCTGACGCTCTGTATTCACTTGGTTTCCTCTAAATACTTGTGGACGAAAGTAACTGCCATTGCTCCCTCTCCAACCGCAGAAGCAACTCGTTTAACCGAACCGTGTCTGACATCTCCCGCAGCAAAAGAGCCTGGAACGCTAGTCTCTAGATAAAAAGGCTCCCGTTCTAATTTCCAACAATCAGGGCAACCATTTTTAAGTAAGTCAGAACCCGTAAGCAGAAACCCCGCCTTGTCTCGAATAATATTGGTATCTTTTGCCCATTCCGTATTGGGAACACCCCCTATACAAATAAAGAGGTGCTGGGTATCAACCTGCTGTGTTGACCCATCGCGACGGTCGGTAATGGTAATCTGTTGTAAGTTTTTCTCTCCCTGAAGTTCGCTGACTTGAGAGTTAAACAGCACCTCAATATTGCTAGTATTGGTAATGCGTTTGAGTAAATACTCAGATAGAGAATCTGCCAAATTACCGCTACGAACTAGCATTGTCACCTTTTGAGCAAACTGAGAGAAGTACATCACAGCTTGCCCTGCTGAATTACCACCACCGACGACAAAGATGTGCTTGTCAGAACATAACGGGGCTTCACTAGCACCCGCACCGTAATATACTCCACGATTGAGAAATTCATCTTCTTTGGGGAGATTGAGCCTACGATATTCAACCCCAGTAGCGCAGATATTGGCACGGGCTATCATTTTGTTACCATTTGCCATATCGACATAAATTCTGTTGTCTCTAAATTCCGCTTTGACTCCCTCTCGTAAAATCAGCAATTCAATGCCAAATTTAACTGCTTGCTGTCGCGCTTTCTCTGCCAAGTCAGCACCGCTAATTCCTTCGGGAAAGCCTAAATAATTTTCAATCAGAGAACTGCTACCTGCTTGTCCGCCCACGGCATGACGCTCGATGAGAACCGTACGCAATCCTTCAGATGCAGCATATACCGCAGCACTCAAACCAGCAGGGCCAGCACCATAAATCGACAGGTCATATTCTTTAAATCTCGGCTGCGTTACCCAACCCAACTGTTGAGCAACCTCTCGCACGGTGGGGGCAAATAGTTGAGTTCCGTTACTCAGTTCAACAATTGGTAAACGTAACTCGTCTACGGTCGAAAAACCCAATTCTCGATAACAATCTTCGTCACAGGTTAATTCAATCCAATCAAATTCGACGACGCTGCGTTTGAGAAAATCGCGGATTTCATAGGCTGATGCGGAATTGGGTTGACCGTAGAGTTTGACTTTGGAAATATTTGAATCTTTAGCCATAATTTTTACCCGTTACTCGATCGCTTCTGTATGGGGTGGATAAATAAGTAGTTATGCTTTTGTCATTTGCATGAGGGCATTTTGTAGGGCAGATAGAAACACTTCTACCGACTGACCCCCAACAATGATTTCTCGACCGATTTTGATGGTTGGTACGCTAAAAATATTTCGGCTAGCTGCCTGTTTTTCCCATTCTCGAACTTCTTTGACACCCGCATCGGTATGAAGAAAATCTTGGGCTTGTTGTCGATCCATGCCAATATCAGCAGCGAGTTTAGCTAAAGTATCAATATCTGTAATATCTTTTCCTTCAGTAAAATAGCCGTTGAGAATCCGAGTAGCCATTTCAGTAGCTTTATTTAAAGAAGCAGCCAACCAAGTCAAGCGATGAGCTTTGAGGGTGTTGGGAGTCTTTTTCATTAGATCGTAACGAAAGTTAATTCCATCATTCTTAGTTGCTTGGATTGTCTGAGCATCAAGTTGTCGGGAATATTCCCAGCTACCAAATTTGTTAGTTCGATAAGCCCTGCGCTCCATTCCTGCTTCTGGCATGGTGGGGTTTAGCTCATAGGGATACCAAATCTGTTTAATTTCAGTAGCAGTATTAAGTTGTTTGATTGCTTTGTTAAGTTGTGTTTCTGCAACTAAACACCAAGGACAAATAAAGTCTGAGGTGATTTCAATAGTTAAAGTCATGTCAATCCACTTATAGAATGAGACAGTATTAATTTTTCTAGTCGTAATTTAGAAAAATGTAAGTCAACTAAATTACTCAAGGATCGGATAATCGGTATATCCTTCTTCGCCACTGGTATAGAAAGTGTTGCGATTGTGTTTATTAAGAGAAGCATTCAACGCAAAGCGTTGGGGCAAATCGGGATTGGCTAAGAAAAGACGACCATATGCCACAAAATCAGCATCATTACTTTGCAAAATCGCCTCGCCTAGATCGCGGTTGTAGCCTCCTGCTGTGATAATTGCCCCCTGAAAGATAGGGCGGAAAAACTTGGCTCCTAAACCCTTACCATCATCTTCAATGGTTACGTTACCTCTAATACGTGGTTCAATGACATGAAGATAACTTATGCCTAAGCGATTTAATTCTTGAGCAACATAACTAAAAGTAGCGGTGGGATTAGAATCGTGCATATCGTTGAAATTACTACTGGGGGACAGACGTACCCCAACTCTTTCTTTACTCCAAACTTCTACTACTGCTCGAACAACTTCCAGTAGAAAACGCGATCGCTTTTCTACTGGACCACCATATTTATCAGTTCGCTGATTGGAATTATCTTGGAGAAACTGATCGGGCAAATAGCCGTTACCAGCATGAATTTCCACTCCATCAAAACCAGCATTCAGGGCATTTTTTGCCCCTTGCCGAAATTGTTCGATAACTATCGGTATTTCTTCTAGCTTTAGTTCTCTAGGGGTAACATGAGGTGGTTGTCCATAAGGAAGATCGGCTAGAGCATTAGCAGCAATAGGGCTGGGAGCGATGGGAATTTCTTCCTCTTCTAGTAAGGATGGATGGGCGACTCGCCCCGCGTGCCACAGTTGTAAAAATATTTTGCCACCTTTGTTATGAACGGCTTTTGCGATCTGTTTCCAACCTTCTATTTGCTCTTGATTATAAATTCCAGGTGTATTAGCGTAACCAATACCATTACGAGAAACCTGAGTTGCTTCGCTAATAATCAATCCCGCAGAAGCACGTTGAGCATAATAAAGAGCATTTATTGGTTGAGGAACATAACCATCACCCGCACGGCAGCGAGTTAAAGGTGCAAGAATCATCCGATTGTCAAGTTTTAGTTTGCCTAAAGTAGCAGGAGAGAGTAATTTGAGTTTTGTAGTAGTTGTCGTAGTCATAATTTGTCTTTTTGTGATTGTTTGAAAAATTGAGTCAGAAAAATCTTATCAACTTATTCAGCGATCGCTTTACACTATTCAACTAATTTAATTTTATAAGGTTTAGCTAGCTATATAAATAGATAAAGTAAGCTATTTAACTAAAAAAGCTTAAAATACAAATGTATTTTAAGCTTTTAACCTAATAAAATTTAAAAAATAAAATGGCAAGCGATCGACAATTAAAACTATTAGATAAAACAAGTTGGCAAATTCTCGCAATCTTGCAAGAAAACGCTCGTATTCCCTTTAAAGAACTAGGCAAACAGGTTAGACTTTCTGCTCCCGCCGTAGCTGAACGAGTTCGTCGCTTAGAAGAGGCTGGAATAATTACCCGCTATCGTGCGGAATTGAATTTAGAAAAGCTCGGATTGTCGATTATGGCATTTGTTACCTTTAGATCCTTCCCTGATAAGTGTGAAGAATTGAAACTGCTTCTCCATGAATCTCCAGAGGTACAATCTTCTTATCGCATCACAGGTAGCGATCATTATTTAGCCAAGGTTTCGGTAACTTCCGTGGGTCATTTAGAACAACTGGTAGATCGTTTTATTACCTATTCAACTGTCACTACTTCAATTGTGCTTTCAACTCCAATTTCTGGAAGAGTAATCGATGATGAAATATTTCCAGAGGTGGTTGAGAAATAAAGGGGCAAAGCCCCAGCTATAAGTGAGGGCGACCCCTCGGAGGTTTCCTCCGATTGGGAACGCGCCCGAACCCGAAGGGCTAGTTAACGTGATGTACCTACGCTGAACCGTTAGGTCAGCGTAGGCTTCTCTAGACCCCGAAGGGCAGAGAGAACTTGCTTCAAGGTACTATTAGTAGTAGAAGCAACCACTACTGGATTCCCTTTACGCCGTTATTAAAGTCAGTAGACGAGTCACCCCGTCTACTGCTCTACAAAACGGTACGTGAACCTTTCGACTCATACCGCTCCTCAATAAGACGGCTGTTGTTATCAGTACGTCTCAGAACTTATGTGATTAACATTCCTTCAAGCCAGTACCATCCTTCAGGAAGTTTGACTGGTTTGAATAGAGTCTCGTTCGAGCCGTCAATCATTGTTTTTCTGTCATGGCAATGTTGATGTCGCAATTGAAGATTATTGTAGTAATCCGTTCCACCTTTTGATTTTGGGATTATATGGTCTTTTTCAATTACATCATCGTGTAAGAACGCCAGACCGCACCAATTACATTTTCCTTTTTGGATTTTTAGTAGTTTGGCTTTGCTTTGAGGCATAAGTGGGTTTTTACCCATGCGTGAACTCCAATAGATTAGATTTCCGTCAAACGGACTACTTTCGCCATTGACTTTGACGTATCGCTTGACCTTTGTATCACTGTGATAATAAAGCCTATCGCTGATTATTCCGTCTTTAGTATTGGCAAATATCCAATCTTTACTTCTAAAAGTGTTTTTCTTATTATCGTAAATCGACTCGCTTTGAAAATATTTGCTTTTAAGCCATTTCTTTCCTTTGTTTCTATGTCGTTTTACAGCCCATTTCCAGAGTTTCCAGGTAGTTAATGCGTCCAATCTATCGAACGCTTCACTACTTACTACTGTGGCATAGTAATTGCACCATCCTCTGATTACAGGGTTGAGTTTTCCTATTAGCCTTTCTTGCTTAAGTGCCTTACCAGAGTTGATAATGTCCGCAAGTTTGTCGTAGTGTGTTTTAATGCTCTTTTTACTGGGTTTGATAAGTGTTTTAAAACCTAGTGTATTACCATGTGGATTTTTACCACTGTTGTATTTTCCAACTTTATATTGTCGAATATTGAATCCGAGAAAGTCAAAACCAGCTTTTTCCTTACCTACGTTGTGTAGGGTGTGGGTCAATCTGGTTTTACTAGGTTTTAGCTCTAGTCCTATGTCGTTTAACCACTTAGAGATGATTTCTCTACAACTTTGTACAACGGAATGTTTTTCGTGAAGGATAACAAAATCGTCAGCATATCTGATTAGTGAGATAGAAAATCTTTTATCTCTTTTGCCTAACTGTTTTCCGCGATAGTTTTTCATATCAAGGGTTTCGGCATATTTCTTTATGCGTTCTTCCATTCCATGTAGGGCAATATTAGCTAAAAGTGGGCTTGCCACTCCACCTTGCGGTGTACCCTCAGTTGTTTCGGAAAGTGTGTAGTCCTGCCATATCCCAGCTTTTAGCCAAGCTCGTATTTGTCTACGTAGGGTAGGGTAAGTATTTAGTTTTTCAAGTAACTTCCGATGGTCGATTTTATCAAAGCATTGGCTAATATCTGCATCCAAAACATATTTTGATTTTTGCTTGATTGCGAGGAAAATTGCTTTGATAGCATCTTGACATGAACGTCCAGGTCTGAATCCGTGTGAGTTTGGTTCAAACTTTGCCTCCCATTCTGGCTCAAGAGCCATCTTTACGAGACACTGCACTGCTCGGTCTTGCATTGTCGGTATCCCCAAAGGTCTTTTCTCATCCTTCCCTGGTTTGGGTATAAATACCCGCCTTACAGGAGACGCTTTGGAGTTCAAGGTGATTTTATCAACCAGTTTGAAACGTTTCTTTGGGGATAGATTTTTAATTCCGTCCACACCTGCCGTTTTAGCACCCTGGTTATCTTGAGTTACCTTTCGTACCGAGATAAGTTTTGCACTTCTGGATTTTAGTAGTAGTTTTTGGAGTCGTCTTACATTTTTGACATCACCACGTTTTGACGCTTGATAGATACGCTTTTGAAGCTTATACAGAACTTTCTCGAATTTCTTCCAGGGTAGTTCTGACCATTCATACTCTTGTCGAATAAATTCAACGTTGTCCATGACATTTACACTTTTACTTGTGTCTCTATCTTCCGTTTCATCGTGAGTCCGTCTGCATATACTCTTCATTACAAAGAGTCGTTGGCTTCTGACTCTATCTTTATCAACTGCTCCCTAGCGAATGAAACTAGATGTTACATCTTGGTTGATTACTCAAGCTTTCGACCTTGTTGCTTGAGAAGAACAATTGATTTACTTCGTTCCACATACCATTTGTTTGCTCTTTTAGGTGGGAATCTATTTGCCCGTTTTAGGTAACGCAAAACTCTCATTATAAATAGGAGTTTACCTGTTGAAGACTGCTTGTAGCAGACTCTTTGCCTTTTTAGGACTCCCAGCGTATTAAGCCTTTTTCGCTGGTTTCCCCTTGGGACAATTCAGTCGATTCCTTAGACCTTGTTCACCGTGAGAGCTTGCCAATGAGAAAACCACATTAGGCTAGCAGTTTTAATTTCATCGTCCCCCTGCTTTACGGATTGATGACCAGTCGCTACCGTAAGGGTTTTGCTTTTCACTTTGCGTCTAAGTGGTTGGACTTGTATCATTTAAGTTGAGAGTGTTTCCATTCTTTAACCCTTACTGTCTTTGTTACGGTAATAACTCGGTAAGGTTAACTCACCAACATGGTTATGTAGTTGTCAGCTGTTGAGGATTAAAGTGCGAACTCTACCATTACTGGTTACTCAACAGAAGCCCCCAATCCCCCTCATAAGAGGTTTCTGGGGAACGAATCGCACTTATAGTTGGGAACACATCCAGCCCAACTCTCTTGATATTAATTCCTGCCGATAGATCGCGGTCAATCAAAAGTTGATATTCTTCATCCCAATATTCTCGAATACTGCAATCAGTAAAGATAAACTCATCTCTGTATGGCAGCAGTTGAGATGTGTATTGAGGATTTACAGGTATAACATACGCTCCAGCTTTTTCAGCTTTGAACTTTAGTATGTTGAAAAACTGACCAAATGCAGCGTCAGACCAAGATTTTGCCAATCCTGATTTAGCTTTCTGCCCATTAGGTAAGAACTTACCTTCATCGTCAGTTTTTGGTTTATTCCTTCTGCTTAATCTAGCTGGATTAAGCTTTTCATGAAAGAAAACAGACGCGCCCGTATTTAGTAGTGCATGGGCTGTATTGTAAGCGTGGTCTTTCCTAGCCCTAGCTATCTGCTGATGTAATTTCGCCTCTCGTTTAGCTAATTTGCGACGAGACTTACTGCCTTTTTTCTGAGTAGATTTTCGCTTAGATATAGACGCTAGTTTGCTTTGCGATTTCCGAAATGACTTAAGACTAGGCAGTTTAACCCCCTCAGATGTAGCTAGGTAGTCATCTTCGTGAAGAACTGCGTCCATACCTAGCGAGTTTTCCCAAGTTGGTGTAATTTCAGACGCGAAATTAGGAACAGTTTTGTCTTCTAGTCTTAAGTTAATGTACCAACCATCCGCCTTCTTGATTATCTGCGCTTGCTTTAAAACTGCACCATCAGGTAAAGGTCTATGATGGCGTACATTGACTATGCCTATTTTTGGCAGTGATATATAGAACCCAAATGGGTTCTTTTTAAGCAGTAGCAAGTCTTTTGAGCATCAGTCTGACAAAACAAAGATTAAGTTTGGCAGTCGCTCCTGTCAAGAGTTCTCTCAACAGCGCGATTATACAAGCGGAGGTTTCCTCCGCTTGTATAATCGCGCTCAAAATTTTTGACTAAACTTTTACATCGTTCCATCCAAGAGTTGCTTCTTTCAATTACCCACCTGGCTTTTACAGGGACAAAACCTGTTTTTCCTAGCTTTTTCTTGTCTACTTTCGACGGTTTAGGAGATAGCTTAAATCTAATCTTGGTCATAATCTGAGGATAAATCTGCTCCAATTCTTCCTTCAGTTTTTCAGGGTGATATCCGTTGTCAATGAGGATGGTAATTTTGGGGATATTTACAGGTTTCGATTTAAAGTAATCGATATTATTGCTGAACATCTCAATTAAACCCTTATCGTCAGATAGGTTAGCCTTGGTACAGTGAGTCAAAAAAGTCAACCCCAAAGTTTCTACAGCTAAATGTCGCTTAATTCCGTTAGTAGACTTGTAGAAACAAAACCCTTTACTTTCCACACTGGCATTACAAGTATTTTTCACTGCTTGTGAATCAATTATGAGTAAAGTTGTCCACTTACTTTTTTTTGACCTGTTCTCGAACTCGACCATGTAAGACCTTCATTATTTTTTCAATTACACCTTCGGCTCGCCATTGTTTGTAGTGCCAAAATACGGTTGAATAGGGTGGCAAATCTGGCGGTAAATCACACCAATTACATCCATTTTTCAGCTGATACAAAACACCATCTAAAATATCTCGCTTACTCCATTTTGGCGGTTTAGTTCTTTTTCTCTTTGGTAACAGAGGTTTAATGATTTCCCATTCCTTATCAGTCAGACTGCTGGTATATGGCATTTTCTCTCCATTATACTTTTTTGTGAAGAACCCAAATGGGTTCTATA
>NZ_LR213906.1 GCF_900659865.1 Hyella patelloides LEGE 07179 | reverse complement strand
ACCGAGAATAAATAGTGTTGGCCCTGCTAGTAATACAAATACCATAAACAAAGCAGCCAAACCCATATTCAGTTCGCTCAAACGGCGCACGCCACCATCTAAACCCGATACTACCGAAGCAGTAGCCAAACCAGTAATAATAGCAATTAAGCCAACCTGAATCGGTATAGTATCTGCTATGCCGAATAAAAAATTCAGTCCCGCATTAACCTGCTGTACCCCTAAACCCAAAGAAGTTGCTAACCCAAATAAAGTTGATGCTACTGCCAAAATATCAACTACATTACCCCACCAACCATAAATGCGATCGCCCAATAGGGGATAAAATACAGAACGAATGGTTAAAGGTAATCCCCGATTGTAGGCAAAAAAGCCCAAAGCTAAGCCAACTAAAGCATATACTCCCCAAGCATGGAATCCCCAGTGAAAAAAGGTAAAGCCTAATGCTTCCTGGGCTGCTGCGCCTGTGTCTGGCTGCACGCCACCAATTGGGGGAGTTTGAAAGTGATATATTGGTTCGGCAACGCTCCAGAACATTAGCCCAATACCCATTCCTGCGCTGATTAGCATGGCAATCCAGGCAAAGGCGGGGAACTCTGGACGAGCATCTTGTCCTCCAAGTCTGATTTTACCAAATTTACTGAATGCCAGAATTACGACTACGCCTAAATAAAGACTGACTGCCAAAATCATAAACCAGCCCATTGCATTAGCGATAAATGTTTGTAAATCGCTAAAAGCCTCCTCGGCTGGTTCTTGAAAAATAAGAGTTACCAATACGAAAAGTAAAATTAATCCTGCTGAAACAAAAAAAACTTCTGGGTGAATATCAAATCCCCATTTTTGTAGATTAGTATCCCCAGGAACTCGTCTTGAAGAGTTATTAGGGGAATTTTTTCTAGAACGAGACTCTTTCACCTTCACTATTTCTTCTCCTTAAATATAATGTTAAAAACATCAGAAATAAATAATATAAATTAATAAATATACTGATAATTTATTGATAGAGCATTGCGGTTGTTTAGCTTTGCTTGTTTTAGCAATAACAACTGGTAGTTGAATAAGTTTTTTCCTTAACGCTTAAAAATACTTAACTAAGACATTTTTTTGAATATCAATGATTTTGCAAATTTTATCGAAGCTTTAAGCAGCCAAAAACTTAGCACTCAAGTTGTCATTCAAGAAACTCAAGATACCTTAACATAATCTGTGTGATTAAACGAGTTTAGTTTGACTCTAAATCTTGATATTTCAATCAAATAGCTGTTTTTTTTGATAATCGCAGCTTTACCTTTCTATTACTTCTACGACTTATACAATTTTAAAACTGTAAAAAAGCTAACATTTTTTTAGCAAACATATGGAATATATTAAATTTATTAGACTTGTAATTACAAGTTGAAATAAGACAATTTTACGTTACGTTAGCTAATGTCTTGGGATTGACCAACGGTCACCGCAGGCTCCGTCTTTTTAAGGCGGAGTAACGGTGACTTTTTCTACCCAAGATAACTACTGATACGTTTTGTAATTGGTAAATACAGTTGGTGTGCGGATTTTTTAGAGTGAAACAGCCACCGTTTAAATACACTTATATTTTTTGCTTGTGACGAGGTAAGTCATGATTGAGAAAGTGTTAGCGCGTCCCAGCGATGACCAAAATTCAAATAGTAATAAGTTAGAAAAGAAGATCGCTAGTTTAAATAGTTCTACGGCTGATGCTATTGGTTTACCTGCTGAAGCTTATACTAGTGAGGAGTTTTTAGAAAGAGAACGACGTACTATTTTTACTAATAGTTGGATTTGCGTCGGTATAAGTGCAGACTTGCCAGATATTGGGGATCTATTTCCCGTAGAGGTGGCAGGAATGCCCATTGTGCTAGTGCGCGATCGCCTTGGCAAAATCCGTGCTTTTCATAATATTTGTTCTCACCGAGGTTTGCAATTAGTCGCTGAACCCTGTCAGCAGCAAAAACGAATTCGCTGTCCCTATCATTCTTGGTCATACGATTTAGATGGCGAACTTAAATCGACTCCTCATTTTGGTGGTTACTGGCAAGATATCTATGAAGGATTCGATCATAAGCGTAAAAATTTACAGTCGATCGAGTGCCAACAGTGGCTTGACCTAATTTTTATCAATTTGGCTGGCAATGCACCACCGTTGAGAGATTATTTACAACCAATTATCGACAGATGGTCGGCTTATGATTTGAGTTTGCTGAGATACGGACAAGAGATCGGTTTTGAGTTTAACGCTAACTGGAAACTGGCAGTAGAAAACTTCTCCGAAAGCTACCATTTACCTTGGATTCATCCCCAACTGAATAACTGTTCCCGTATGGAAGATCATTTCAGTTTTGAGGTGGGGGAAAATCATGTCGGTCAAGGTAGTAAACTTTATCGGAGCGGAGAGATCGGCGATCGCACTTTGCCAGTTTTTCCCAATCTACAAAAAACAGGACGAGAAACTGTAGCGGAGTATATTTCTGTCTTTCCCAATCTGATGCTAGGAATTCACCCCGATTATTTTTTAGCCTTGATGGTTAATCCTCTTAGTCCCAGTCGTTCTGTAGAGAGAATGGCATTTTATTTTGTTGGCGATACCGCAACAAATAGTGAATATGAAGCATTACGCCAGATTCCTGTCGATCTGTGGAAAATTACTAATGATGAAGACCTAGAAACCATCGAACGGCTTCAGAAAGGGAGAAACTCCCCTGCTTTTGGTGGTGGTTGCTTTTCTCCTGCCTTAGAAACTACCGTTCATCAATTTCAACGTTTAGTAGCTAAGGCGATCGTAGTTAATAAAAGTGAAAATAACAATGAAAAATAAAGCAAAACTGGTAATTATCGGTGCGGGAATAGTTGGCTGTAGTACCGCTTATCATCTGGCAAAACTCGGCTGGCAAGATATCGTAGTCATCGATCGCGGGCCTCTATTTGCTACTGGCGGTTCTACTTCCCATGCACCAGGTCTGGTTTTTCAAATCAACTACTCTAAAACCATGACCCTACTGGCGAAATACACCGTAGAACTCTATAGCCAGCTACAAACTGCTGAAGGTTCTGCTTTCTATTCAGTGGGTGGTATCGAAGTAGCTTATACCGAAGCCCGTTGGCAAGAATTAAAGCGTAAAGTGGGATGGGCAAAATCCTGGGGAATTGAATATGCTAAGCTCCTTACTCCAGAACAAGCAAAAGAAAAAGTTCCCCTCCTTGATGAAACTGAAATACTTGGTGCTTTCTACGTTCCTACGGACGGTATTGCTAAAGCAGTAATAGCTGCTGAAGCCCTAGCTAACTTCGCCATTGACTCCGATGCAGCTAAGTTCTACGGAGATACTCAGGTACTAGATATTGAAGTCGAACAGGGGCAAGTCAAATCTGTAGTAACTGACAAAGGGAATATTACCACCGACAAAGTTTTAGTCTGTGCTGGCATTTGGGGGCCTCTCATTGGAGAGATGGTAGGAGAAGTAATACCTTTAGTTCCCGCACAACATCAGTATGTCAAAACAACTCCCCTGCCAGAATTAGCAGGAGAAACCCGTGAGGTGGTACATCCTATAATTCGCAACCAAGATA
Organism: Hyella patelloides LEGE 07179; assembly: GCF_900659865.1. Taxonomy (GTDB): domain Bacteria; phylum Cyanobacteriota; class Cyanobacteriia; order Cyanobacteriales; family Xenococcaceae; genus Hyella; species Hyella patelloides. The sequence continues at coordinate 14,684 of NZ_LR213906.1, read as the reverse complement.
AGTCCACCTATTTTCGTCAGCACGCTGACTGTTATGGCGTTGGCTCTTATGACCACGAACCCTTATTAGTAGATCCGAAAGATATTCTTTCCCACAAAGAAGCACCTATAATGCCTTCGCTAATGCAGTTTACTGAAGAGCATTTCCAAGCAGCATGGCAGTCTACAATCGAACTGCTGCCGAGTTTAGCTGAGACGGAGTTGCCTTACAAAATAAACGGCATGATGTCTTTTACCCCCGATGGATTTCCTGTAATTGGAGAATCTTCTAAAGTTAAAGGCTTTTGGGTTGCCGAAGCAGTTTGGGTAACTCACGGCGGTGGTGTAGGTAAAGTAGTAGCGGAATTACTGACTACAGGGATTCCCAGCCTTGATTTGCACGAATGCGATATTAATCGTTTTCCTCAAGTGACTCAAAGCCGTGAATATATTTGGGAAAGCGCAGCCCAACAATATCGTGATGTTTACGATATCATCCATCCCCAGGCACAACCAAAAACTCAATATCGCCAATTGCGTCTGAGTCCTTTTTATCCACGCTTGCAGGAGTTAGGTGCGGTTTTCTTTACCAGTGCTGGCTGGGAACGTCCTCAATGGTTTGAATCTAATGCTAAGTTGCTGGAAAAATATTCAATTCCCCAGCGTGAAGGTTGGTCAGCACAAAACTGGTCGCCAATTCAGGGAGCAGAACATTTAGCAACTCGTGAAGGAGTTGCACTATATGACTTGACACCATTTACTAAGCTCAAAGTTACAGGAGAAAAAGCCTTAGAATATTTGCAGTATCTTTGTGCCAATAAAATTAATTCTACTGTGGGCAAGGTAACTTATACCTCCATGCTAGATGCGAATGGTGGCATTATGTGCGACCTGACCATAACTTGTTTGGGTAAAGAGCAGTTTTGGGTAATAACTGGCGGTGCAGTGGGCGGTCACGATTTAGCTTGGATGAAGTTGCATTTACCTCAAGACCATTCGGTGAACATTGCTGATGTCTCCTCTAGTTATTGTTGTTTGGGATTATGGGGGCCTTTAGCACCAAAGGTATTATCAGCAGTTACCGATGCGGACGTTTCTCAAGAAGGCTTCTTTACCGCACGTCAAATTTACCTTGGCTCGATTCCTGCTCTGGCTGTGCGCGTATCCTATGTAGGAGAACTAGGCTGGGAAATCTACGTTCCTACCGAATCTGGACTAAAATTATGGGATTTACTATGGAGTGCAGGTCAATCCTACGGCATTATTGCTGCTGGCGGTGGTGCGTTTGAGTCTCTACGCTTAGAGAAAGGTTATCTACTTTGGGGTGCGGATATTCACACTGAATGCGACCCTTATGAAGCTGGTTTAGGTTTTGCTGTTAAGCCCAATAAAGGTGAATTTATTGGTCGAGATGCTCTACTTCAGCGTAAAGAGTATCAAAGTCGCAAACTCTGTTATTTAACCTTAGACGATCCCAAAGTAGTCGTTATGGGTAAAGAGCCAGTCTTATCTGGGGAGAAAATACTGGGTTATGTTACCAGTGCGGATTATGGTTACAGTCTAGGTAGGTGTTTTATCTATGCCTATTTGCCTCTTAGCTACGCTGCACCAGGTACTACTGTAGAAATAGAATACTTTGGCGATCGCTATTTGGCAACAGTGAAAGAGCTTGAAAATTAACCATAGCAGATTTATTTGTCGTTATGTTGCAGCACCTAGTTAGTTTGCTATTTGCTCCTTCCAATCAGGACGACGGAAATCGCTTATATCTTTCTTCTCAAGCTCCTGAAGCTGGTTTTCGGGAATATCGTTATTAGCTCCAAGGAACAGTAGATCGAGATGCTTGAGATCGAGTAATCCACCAACGTCATCAATTTGGTTGTCAGCTAAACCTAACTCCATAAGTTTTGTTAGAGACTTTAAACAGGTGATATCTCGAATGTTAGTGTGCCAAAGGTAGAGAGAGTTTAAGTTCTTGAGGTTGGTAATCGGGTGAAGGCGTTGGAGTGGATTTTCCGAAAGATTAAGTGTTTTGAGACTTGTGAGTAAGGATAGCCAAGATAGCTCCTGTATCTGGTTAGCACTCAAGTTAAGATTTTGTAAATTTGATAAGTTAGCAAGTTGTGAAGCATCTGTAATCTTGTTTCTTGAAAGATTAAGTGTCTGCAATTTCGATAGTCCAAAGTCGGGAAGTTTTGTTATGAAATTGTCACTCAAGTCAAGTGAACGTAATCGTATGAGCTTTGTGAGAGTGGACACTTTCTCAAGAGAATTACTGCTGACATTAAGTTGTGTCAGATAGGGATGTGATTTAAGTGCAGAGAGATCGCTAATATTGTTATGAGAGAGATTTAACCACGTTAGTTTAGACTCATTGGTAAGTGATGAGAGATCGTAGATACGATTATGGCTGACATCTAACGCAGGCAAAGCTACAAGTGCATTAAGTGGTTTGAGTGACTCAATTTGATTGTGATTTAGGAACAAACCTGTAAGTCTGGTCAAAGATCCCAGTGGTGTGAGGTCACGAATTTGGTTGTGACCCAAGTGTAGTTTGCGGAGATTTCTGAGATTTTCGATTCCTGAAAGATCTTTGATTCCATGCCGACACGCATCAAGCTCAATAATTTCATCAAAAGATGCAGCATTAAATTGATTAACAATTTTGGTTAGTTTCTGATCTGCAAAGGTTTGCATGACACACTCAACAAATTTACTTAAGAGTCTAGAATCAATTTATATTATCGATCTGATTTATGGCGATTTTTATTCTTAATTATGGCAAAGCTCCCCAAAAAAGCGAAAAAACCACTGCATTTAATCATTTCGGAAAAACTTAGAACTGAAATTGAAACTGGAGTTTATTCCCCAGGAGCACTTTTACCAAGCGAGTTTGATTTGGGCGCATTATTTGGAGTCAGTAGAACTACAGTAAGAAAAGTAATCGCTAATTTAATCAATCAAGGGCTAGTCTATACTCAACAGGGTAAAGGTGTCTTTGTCAAACAACAGCAAAAAATTAGCTTTTCCCTATCGAATCCTCTTACTTTTCTTGACGAAGAACTATCCCGACAAGGACTGACAGGAGAAATTCGCAATCTCAGTTTTCAACTTGTCAAAGCTTCTCCAGAAGTTTGTACTCAATTAAAATTATCTCAACCCAAAATTGAAGTTTATCAACAACAAAAAATTATTTTAGCCGAGCAATTACCAATCGCTCTAGAAATCGCTTATTTTCCTCTAGATATTGGTGAAAATTTAGGAGAACTTTTACAAAAAGGATTTACCTATGCCACTCTACAAGAATCTGGCTATCATCTAGTATCTACAGATATAGTTATTGAAAGTGCCCATGCTACATCTGAAGTCGCTGAATATTTGCAGGGTTCTCTTGGAACTCCTATTTTAATTTATCGTTATGTAACATACGACCATCACGAGCGACCTTTAGTTTGTGGAGAAACCCTATCTTTGGCAGATCGAACTTATTACTCAGTATCCTTAAAAAGTAGGGGATTGCATAATAGTATAGATGACTAGCAAAAATTGGTAGAGAGCAATATTTGATTATTGGAGTAACAACTTCTCTTTATATTTAGCTGTTCCTCAAGTTATTTATGATACTTTCTTTCAAGCACTTTCTAGTACAATCGGTTATCAAGAAACATAAAATAAGACTAGATAAGCTAGCAATTAACCATCAACAATTAACCACTAGCCATAAGCTACTAACCACTAACCATCTCGATCCCGCTTGACGAGCGCGGGGATGGGGGGACTTCAACAAACCACAGTTAACTGTGAGAGACAAAACATAAAACCAGAAAAGTCCCCCCTATCCACCCCTGCCGAGGTAACTGAGGCAAAGGAACGCCCTAAAGGACTCGCTCCCCTAAAGGATAAAGGACTCGCTCCGCATCGCGCGACCGAAGGAAGTCCTTTAGGGCATCGCGCGTCGCGCGAGTGTTGACGGGACTAACAAAACCCTATTTCCTAATCAACTCTACTGCATCACGACCATCAAAATCTTGTAGATACACTTGAACCTGTTCTTCTTGGGCTGTGGGTAATTCTTTACCAATAAAATCAGGATGAATAGGTAACTCTCTATGTCCTCTGTCCACTAAAACCAATAATCTAATCGTGGCTGGTCTACCATAGTCTGATACTGCATTTAAAGCAGCGCGAATAGTACGACCTTTGTAAATCACATCATCAACTAAGATAACTTTTTTCCCCGTCAAATCCAAAGGAATTTTGGTCTTAGCGGGAGTGCGAGTCGCAACCCGATCTAAATCATCACGATAAAAAGTAACATCGATCGCGCCTACTGGTATGTTAGTCTGTTCTAGCATCTCAATCTGTTGGGCTAATTGATGGGCTAAAGGAACACCTCTTGTATAAATACCCAGTAAGATAATTTGTGATAAATCGCCTGTTTTTTCAATAATTTGGGAAGCGAGACGAGTTAAGGTACGGCGAATCTCATCAGCAGACAGAATTTCAACTACTTGCTCGGACATGAAAATCTAGTTACAGAGTGATTGTGGTGTTGTTATCAATTAAAGTAGGCTTTCCTTGCTCATCTACAGCACTAAAGCTTTGAAAGTACTTTCTGATGGGAGTAGGAAATTGGGGAAAGTCAATCATAGCATCTCCCGATGCTACATCTGACCAAAAGTAACGTAATTGGGGTGCGTATTTTTGGGCTTCTTGGGGGGACAAGCTTAAAGGAGGAAGAGTTAGTAATTTAAGCATAAAATGCTCTGAGCGATCGCCCATCCAGTCACGAGAAGTTTTTGCTAAGTTTGACCAACCAGCTACAGATTTGATTTTAAAAGATTCTAAGCTAACTTTTATCTGGTGATTATTATGGTGAATTTCTACTATACGATAAGGATGGGGATAACTGACTAAAGAGCCAGTACAAATCTCATAAATATTGTGCCATTTAGATATGTCTTGGACATGGAGGTGTCCTGTAAAAATCAGCTTAACTTGATACTTTTTCAGTAATTCCAATAAAATATTGGCATTATCAAGCATATATCTATTACCTAAAGAATGATGAGTTTGCCCAGGAAAGTGTTCAATGATATTATGATGAATTGTAACTAAAATTAATTTGTTTTTTTGCTTATTTAACGTTTCTTCTAACCAAGATATTTGTGCTTTATCTAAGTACCCTATTTGCTTATTTTCAGCGTTGAAGTTATTAGAATTTAGAGCAATTAATTGTACTCCTGGTAAAATTTCTTGAGTATAATATAGCTGGTAATTATTTTGGTAGCCAAACTTTTGATAATAATGAGGAAAATCTTGAAAAGCTATTGTTGTTTTTGTAGCATTAATAATAGGTACATCATGATTTCCTGGTATAACATAAACGAGAAAAGGTAGTTTTTCTAAACGGTTTGCTAGCCACTGATGATTGACAACTTCCCCATCTTGAGTTAAATCTCCTGGTAATAATAAAAAATCTAAATCCAGAGAGCTTAAATGTTCCAACGCAACTTCTAATGCAGGTATACTAACTTCTACTAAATGAAAACGACTGGGATTATCTTGAATTGTTTCGGGTAAAGCAATATGCAAATCACTGATAATACCAAAGCGAAAATTAGAAACCATAAAACTAAATTGTGCCTAACTTATAATATTTAAAACTCGATCGTAAAGCGTAATTTACGTTGTGGCAAAGGAGCTTCTCTAGATTTGTTTGATTATCTTCTAGTTTAAAATATTTATATAGCCATAAAAGTAATAGATTTGTATTAATCAATATTTAGAACGCCCAAAATTTTTAATCCAGACTGCTAACCCCTAACGATTAATTACTTCAACAGTTTCACTAAAAGAGGTACACTTTGCCTAAAATTCGTATTCGTCAACACGTTAATCCCTTACGCCTTAAATTTCAGCAAGCAATCGCGCTTCCAGAATGGAATCAAGTGTATGCTAACCCCAATTTACCATTACATCTCGATATTGGTTGTGCTAGAGGAAAATTTTTACTAGAAATGGCACAAATATATCCTGAAGCTAATTTTTTAGGTATTGAAATTCGTCACCCTTTAGCAATAGAAGCAAATCGTGAAAAAAAAACATTGGACTTAACTAATCTCCACTATCTTTTTGGGAATATTAATTATTCTGCTACTGAGATTTTAACTTCTTTTCCTGCTAATACTTTGCAATATATTACAGTACAATTTCCCGATCCTTGGTTTAAAAGAAAGCATAACAAACGACGAGTTATACAACCAGAGTTAGTTAATATCTTGGTTGATTATTTAGTAGATGGTGGAGCAGTATTTTTACAATCAGATATTGAAGAAGTAGCTATTGAAATGGCTCATAGATTTTCTCAACATCCTTTATTAGTGCAACAACATTCAGAAACTTGGTTAGCAGAGAATCCTCTACCCGTACCTACAGAAAGAGAATTATATGTATTGGAAGATAATTTGCCTATCTATCGAGTTTTACTGAAAAAAGTGATTAATGCTGTCTAAGTAAAAAAAAGCTCAGAAATTTTCTATTTCTTCCATATCAACCATTATTCCCAACCGTTCAATTGAATAATTTACGATCGTGTCGCACAATGTTCTTGAATTAATTCTTGTTCATCAAAAGAAGCAGATTGCTCCAAACCCATAGGAATTAATTTAACGGCACAGGCTTTTAATTCTGGCTCTAGGGAAATTGGACAAGCTTCAGGGTGAGTTAAAACGTTAGCTTCGGTGTTTTCACCCCACAATGCACCCCAGTGCATTGGAATAAATACCGTACCAGTAGCGATCGCTTTTGTTATTTTAGCAGGAAAACGACCCAAACCACGACGAGATTGAATTTCGATCATTTGTTCTTCTTCAATACCTAATCTTTGAGCGTCTTTGGGATGAATCTCCATAAAAGGCTTTGGCTGACGCTTCATAATTTTGGGAATTCGTCCAGTTCTGGTCATGGTGTGCCAATGTTCGTAAAGACGACCAATAGTAAGCACAAAGGGATATTCATTATCAATGGGTTCGGCTAATCCTTTACTGTGGAAAGCTGCAAACTTGGCTCGTCCATCGGCAGTGTTAAATGTGCCATTGGTGTATAGTCTTTTTGCTTTTGGAGGCTCTGTCTTATTGTTTCCTAATAAAGAGGAAAATAGTCCCGATTCTTTTTTATTTTGGGATATATTACCTCCAGTTGGACATTGCAGGGCGAAACTATTAATATCTGTTACTTCTTCTAAAGGACAAGGCCATTGAATTGCACCCTGTTGGCGCAGTCTGCCATGAGTTAAACCACTCATATCGCAGGGACGACTTTTAGTTAGCTGTACGAATTCTTGATAAACGGCTGCGGAGCTAGCAAACGCAAATTCTTTAGTAAAACCTAAACGACGACCTACTTCTGCAAAAATTTCCCAGTCTGGTTTTGCTTGTCCTGGAGGTTGGCGGAATTGAGAGCAAAGGGTAACTACTCGTTCAGAATTGGTCATAATGCCTGTTTTTTCGCCCCATTGAGCTGCGGGTAGCAGTAGATGGGCATAAGCAGCCGTTTCTGTGGGGTAATAGGCATCCTGATAGATTGTAAAGGGAGATTTTAGTAAGGCTTTTTTGGTTCTGACCAAATCTGGCATACTCACCGCAGGATTAGTAGCTGCAATCCATAGTAAGCCCACATCACCAGTTTCTAAACCTGTAATCATAGACCAAGCATCTCTACCAGGTATGGGAGAAATACTATCAGAAGGAAGTTTCCACAGTTGCTCTACCTCGGCTCTATGGCTCGGATTTTTCACTACCCGATAACCAGGAAGGATATGAGCTAAGCCACCTGCTTCTCTCCCTCCCATTGCGTTAGGTTGTCCTGTAAGGGAAAAAGGTCCTGCTCCTGGTTTGCCGATATTACCAGTCATTAAATGCAGATTGATAATTGTTCTTACCTTAGCTGTCCCCTCAGAGGATTGATTAACTCCCATCGACCACATAGAAAGCACGTTCTCTGATTCTGCCCAGTAACGAGCAGCTTGTTCTAGATGATTGAGATCAATACCACAACGACCAGCTACTATTTCAGGGGGATAATGTTGAATGATTTCTGCATACTTGGTAAAATCTGCGGTACATTCATCGATGTAGAGGGGGTCTAGTTCTCCCCATTTCATTAATAAGTGAGCAATGCCATTGAGCAAGTCAATATCTGTACCAGGCTTAATCGCTAAATGTAAGTCTGCTGCTTCTGCCGTTTGAGTTTTACGGGGGTCAACCACAATCATTTTGACGCTGCGGTTTTTCTTGTGGTGCATCCGCAAACGGTTAAAGACAATGGGATGACATTCTGCGGTATTTGTCCCAATTAGAAAGGCGCAGTCGGTTTCTTCTAGGTCATCATAACAAGCAGGAGGGCCATCAGAACCAAAACTTTGAATATAACCTGCTACGGCTGAAGACATACAAAGGCGGGAATTAGCATCAAAATTATTTGTCCCGAGACAACCCTTGAGTAATTTTTGCGCTATGTAATAATCTTCGGTTTGAAACTGACCAGAGCCATACATACATATTCCATCTACACCCTGAGTCGCTTTAACTTCCTCGATACGATGAACAATAGTCTCTAGGGCTTCATCCCAACTGACACGGCGAAACTCCTGGTTTAAAGAATCCCGCATCATGGGATATTTAAGACGGTCTTTGTTCAAAGATTCAGCGACAGTACCCCCCTTTATACATACTTTACCTTTACTAGAGGGATGATCGCGATCGCCTCTAACTTGCCACATCGGGTTTCCTTCACTATCCCTACTGGTGGCTTTTCCAGTTTGAGCTGGTGGCATTACTTCTAAACCACAACCAACACCACAATAAGGACATAGGGTTTTTATAGGTTCGCTCACTCCACTTTTCTCCGCTCTATTATTTATTGGTAAAGTTTGACTTGTATGTTCGGGCTTTAATTGAGTTTTTTATTAGGTACTTAAATTTAAGTGGCGTTGCCTTATGGTGGTACGATTAAGCAAAATTTTACTTTTTCATTAATATTCAAGAGGCTTAAAGCTTAGAGCTTAGAGCTTTAAGCTACGAACAGTATTACTATCGGTTTCATACCCGTCTTGAACGAGTTGCTCATTGAGGGAAACCCCCAAGACCGCACTCGTTCGCTAAATCAGCAACGCCATTTAAGTTAATCTTAAATTAGCTAAACAAGTTATTCTGTATTCGATATATAGTGTTTTCTTTATTTAAGCGATCGATTGATGATATTAAAAAGAAAAATATTGGAGCAATCTCTGTTAAAAAATTACCCCAATATTTTTAGCTAAAGATTTAGATATTAGCTTCAGTAGAGACGCTACTAGCTGCCGACTCTGCCTCACCTTCATGGTGTTCGGCAAAAGAGCCTTTGGGTTCTTCTAAGATGAAGAAACACAACATGGCTACAATGATAGCTGCAATCCCTAAAACTTGGAAGAAACGAATATTTCCTGCATCTCCATCGGGTAACAAACTGTATAGAGTGAGGTAAGCTACTGCACCAACATTACCGTAAGCACCAACATTTCCCGCAACCTGACCAGTAACGCGACGCTTAATCAAAGGTACAATTGCGAAGGTAGAGCCTTCTCCTGCTTGAACAAAGAAAGAACAAGCCATAGTCATAACTAATGCTAGTACGATTAAAGCTCCGCTTGCGCCCACTTCCGCGTCATACCCTAAAGAATCACGTACTGCGGGAATGCTACTCATTACCAAATAACCCAGACCCATACAGAGGGTTAAGACAGCCATAGTTATTCTACGACTTCCCAACTTATCAGAAATCAAACCACCACCAGGACGAGCTACTAAGTTCATAAACGCATAACTAGCAGCCAACATCCCTGCTAAAGCTTTGGTCAAACCAAAAGTGCCTTCAAAAAACGCTGGTAACATAGAAACCACTGCTAACTCAGAGCCAAAGTTTACGATGTAAGTTAGTTCTAAGATTGCTACTTGTTTGAACTTGTAACGGTCTTCAGCAGGATAGCGTTTTTTACTAGACATTAAGTCTTTGTTAACTGCCCAACAATTGTAGGCTTGGAACAAATATAAAGCTGCCAAACAAACTAAGACAATTGGATAAGACGCATCAGTTAAAAATCCGACTCCTTTTAATCGCCAAGCTAAAAGCATCAAAATAGCTGTTAAAGGAAGATTCATCGCCATTAAAAACCAAAAATCGCCTTTAGTAGTTACTTCTAAACCCCTGGCACTCTTGGGACGACGGTAAACTTTACCTGGGGGAGTATCTTGAACATTAAAGTAGTAAATTACGCCATAAACAGCAGCAATAACTCCTGTAGTAGCAATTGCAACTCGCCAGTTCAGAGGTTCACCAGTAGAGAGAGTAAACGCTCCAGGAAAAAAGCTTAAAACACCTGCTAGTCCTACCATTGTAAAAGCAGAGAATGCAGAACCAAAGTTACCCCAACCACCATAGATACCTTCAGCTAAACCAATCTCTTTGGGGGGAAACCACTCTGCTACCATGCGGATACCAATAACAAAACCTGCACCGACAATACTGAGTAGTAAGCGAGAGATAATTAATTGAGTTAAGTTTTGCGCGCAGGCAAACATGATACAGGGAATAGCTGCATAAATTAACAGACAAGAATAAGTTAATCGAGGACCATACCTGTCTAAAAGCATCCCAATAATGATGCGAGCGGGAACGGTGAGTGCGACGTTACAAATAGCGACAGTTTTAATTTGTCCTGGTTCTAAGCCAAAAGCTTCTGTCACTGTGGTAGCTAAGGGTGCTAAATTAAACCATACGACAAAGGATAAAAAGAACGCAAACCAGGTCATGTGAAGAATTTTATATCTTCCCCTAAATTGCCACATTTCTCCAAGCATTGTTACCTTCCTTCAGATTTTCTATATTGACGAGCGACCCTGCGGATGTTTAAGGATACGCATTTTGAGGAAACCTCAATAGCGCGGTTAAATTTGCTTTATGACCGAAAGCATCCCCGCACTCAAAATCGCGAGATGTCCATCATCCGCAATAGGAACGTGCGAGTTTAACGACAACTAAATTTTTGACCTATCTAATGTCATGTTTGGGAAAAAATATAAGAACTAAGATCTTTGCCAGCATTCAGTAAACTTATTTTTTATCAGCTAAATTTAGTCAGAGATTACTCCGCCGTAAAACGAACGGGGCTTATAAACTCACAGAATGCGATTCAAGAGACAGCCCCTCCGAAGCCTGCTCTGACCGTTGGTCAATTTGACTACTCTTTAACTTGTAAAACTGTAGTAAAAAATCAAAAAACCCATAAGATATTGAATTCAGTATGATATTTGTTTACTGAGCTTTCAGAGTCACACTAATTCCAAGTTCATTTCGTATATCTTGCTACAAATAAATAGATGAATGCGGGTTTTTATGTCTTTATTGCATTATTAAAATGTCTTTTTTGCATTTTGCCCTCAATTATCGCCAACAAATTCTTAAATGCATTTTTAGAATGATAAATATGCATTATTTGCAAACAAAAAATTATCTCTATTGGTCATTACCCTATACTTTTGACGAGAGGCAATAATTTGGTTTCCTCCTCTCTCTTGGTCAGCCTCCCCTCTTAGAAAATTGCCAATATTGAATAAATTTGCCCTGTCTCAGCATTAGCAACACTTAATCTACTTATTACCCTATTCATAGAAAGTTAAACTTATGACTACTGTAACTAACCCCAACATTAAGCTTAATAAAGTGGAAAAATTAAAAGCTAAAAAAGACGGATTGGATGTCAAAAAGGAGCTAGAAAATTTTGCCAAAATTGGTTGGGAAGCAGTTGAAAAAGATGACTTAGAAACTCGTCTCAAGTGGTTGGGTATTTTTTACCGACCAGTAACCCCTGGAAAATTTATGCTGCGCTTGCGGATTCCCAACGGGTTTCTTAATAGCGAAAAAATGCGAGTTTTAGCTAATATAATTCAACGTTATGGAGAAGACGGTACAGCAGATATTACTACTCGTCAAAATATTCAACTGCGGGGTATTCGCTTAGAAGATATTCCCGAAATTTTTAGTCAGCTAAAAGCTGTAGGCTTAACTTCCATGCAGTCAGGTATGGATAATGTGCGTAACCTAACTGGTTCTCCTGTGGCTGGTATCGACCCTGATGAGTTGATCGATACAAGAGAGATGTTACAGAAAGTACAAGACATGATTACTAACAATGGAGAAGGTAATTATGCTTTTACTAACTTACCCCGTAAATTCAACATTGCGATCGAAGGAGCAAGAGATAACTCTATTCACGCAGAACTTAACGATCTCGCTTTTATCCCAGCTTACAAAGATGGTGTTTTAGGTTTTAATGTGATAGTTGGGGGTTATTTGTCGGCTCAACGCTGTGCTGAATCAATTCCGATGGGTGTTTGGGTTCGAGCCAATGACGAGGATGTAGTAGGTTTATCCCACGCTATTTTAACTGTTTACACTGCAAATGGCGCACAAGAAGGTTTAAGAGCCAGTCGTGGTAAAGCCAGAATGATGTGGCTAGTTGAAAAATGGGGTATGGAAAAATTCCGCGCTGAAATTGAAAAAGAATTTGGCAAACCTCTAGCGGATGCTGCACCAGAAGATGAAATTACTCAGGATAAAAAAGACCACCTAGGAGTACATCCTCAAAAGCAATCAGGCTATAGCTATGTAGGGTTACACGTTCCTATGGGTTGTCTGGATGCAGATAAAATGTTTGAGTTGGCTAGATTAGCAGAAGTTTACGGTAATGGAGAAATTCGTCTTACTGTAGAACAAAATGTCATTATTCCCTACATTGAAAACGAGAATGTAGATACTTTCCTCTCTGAACCTTTGTTACAGCAATTTTCTATTGCCCCCAGTACTCTTACTCGTTCGGTAATTTCTTGTACTGGTGCGCGTTATTGTAACTTTGCCATTATTGAAACCAAACAGCGAGCTTTAAAACTAGCTCAAGAATTAGATCGAGAATTAGATATTCCCAATCGAGTACGTATCCATTGGACAGGATGTCCTAATTCTTGCGGACAGCCTCAAGCAGGTGATATCGGCTTAATGGGAACTAAGGTTCGTAAAGATGGTCAAGCAGTGGAGGGTGCAAAAATTTTTACAGGAGGACAGGTAGGTAAAGAGGCTAAATTAGGCACACTCACAAATAAAGGGGTAGCTTGTGACGATCTCAAACCCGTAGTCCGTAATATATTAATGGAAAAATTTGGTGCAACTTTTAAAGAAGGTGTTGCTCCCAAAGAATCCCCAACTGCAACTTCTGATGTTGCCACAGCAAAGATTCAAGAATCGGCAACAGATAGCCCTGCTACTACTGCTAAAATCTTTTTTGCTAATTCTTGGAAAGAAGCAACCTGTTCTCCTCAAGAATATATCTTAGATGGAGCAGACAAAGCAGGAGTAGAAATTGAAAGTAGTTGTCGTGCTGGAACTTGTGGTACTTGTACGGCAAAAGTTCTTAAAGGAGAAGTAACCTACGAAGAAGACTACGATGCTGTGGGTGGTTTAGAACCTGGATATGTTTTGACTTGTTGTGCTAAACCTGTAAGCTCAGTGGTAATTGATGCCTAAGTATTTCAAGATAAAAAAATAACCCATAAGTATTATGAGTAGGGTGGCAATCTTCACCTTACAATGCTTATGGATACTCAATTGTGGCTTTGACGCTCCGCCGTCCTAGAAGGACGGGGATTCCTGGTTCAGCGACTCGTCGTAACCCGACAGGATTGCTCCAACCGAGCTAGAGGACAAATCTCCCCAGGCGTTAGTTAGGGTGCGCCCCACCCTACTTAATCCCAACTGCAAAATATTAATTGCAGCATTAGTATCGCGGTCGGCAGTATAGCCACAGCTACAGACATGAGTGCGAGTCGATAAAGTCTTTTTTACTTTATTGCCACAACTGGAACATTTAACCGAAGTGTAGTGAGGCGGTACAGCAATTACTACTTTGCCGTATTTATCACCGAAATATTCTAGCCAATGTCTGAACTTAGACCACGCGACATCGCTTATCGACTTGGCAAGATGATGATTTTTAACTAACCCAAAAACATTTAAATCTTCACAGACAATCAAATCGTTAGATTGAATTAAGCGGAGTGCTACTCTCTTAGCAAACTCTTCTCGCTGTCTGCTTACTTTTAAATGCTTGAGGGCATATCTTTGTCTTGCTCTACGATAATTTTGAGATGATGGTTTTCCTTTGCGGAACTTTTGAGATTTTTGCCGATTGGCTCGGTTTAGTTGACGCTCCGCCGAGCGATAGAATCGAGGATTGGCGATAATCTCACCGCGACTGTCGGCATAGAAATATTTCAAGCCAACATCAATTCCCACAGCTTTTTGTGAAGGAATAATAGGCTCTATTGTATCTCTAGGATCGAGCTTAGGAGTCGTCCAGAATTAACTTCGGATTTTTGGTAAAATGTTGAGCTAGACTTACAGCAAGAGAGAAAAAGTTGCCAACCAGAAGAATCCACCAGTTCTCTTTCCGCACGTCAAAATGTAATATGTAAAGATTATGTTTTTGCCCCCCAAGGCGATCGCGATCGGGCATCGCTGTGGCACTACGTGATCGCGCCTCTGAATTGCTCTACAAATCAATCAAAATGGGACGCTTTGATTAAATAATGTTAATCAAATAGTTTTCCCAGGGAT
>NZ_LR213905.1 GCF_900659865.1 Hyella patelloides LEGE 07179 | reverse complement strand
ATTTTTTAGGTACTTTCAAATATTATTATTTTTTCGAGTCAAGCTATTCTCAATAAGCTACTTTTAATGATAAAAGTTTGTGGTTTTGATCCAGGTTGAGGATTTTATTCTGAAAGAAGCTAACCAATCTTCCTCTATCTAAAGTCTGAGAGTAGATACTTTGATAAAACTACAAATTGAAGTGCGTAATGGGAAATCCGACTACTATTTATTGGGATATTCGACTTTCGGATAATTTTCCGACTATCGAATTTCGCGTTACTGATATTTGCATGAGTGTCGAAGAAGCCTTCACTATCACTGGTTTGATTCGCGCTTTAGTCTGGACTTGCTATCAAGAAATAGTTAATGATGTACCTTTGGTTAATGTCCGTCCCGAATTATTGAAGGCTGCTCATTGGAATGCTGCTCGTTATGGTTTAACAAACAATTTAATTGATGTAGTCAACAAAATTCCTATTTCTGCAACCGATTTAGTCGAAAAATTTCTTAACTATTTACGTCCAGCTTTGGAAAAATTTGGCGATTGGCAGAACATTTCTACTTCAGTGCCAAAGATTTTAGAACAGGGTAACGGCGCACAAAGACAACTAAAAATATATCAAGAAAATAAGAGTTTTCAAGATGTTGTCGATTATATTGTGGCGCAGACCAAGCCAGTAAATAACCCAATCACCCAATCACCTAATCAGGGGTAGCGATCGATAAGCAACGGTACATTAAACAGAAAAGCCCTGTAATTTGGGATGAAACTTGAGCAAATCGAATACATTTGACATCATACCCTGGAAATTTTTGTTGAATGAAGATTTGGGTAAATATTGCTTAACTTTACGGTCAAGCTCATCAATAAAATAGGGTTTATCGAGATAATCGTCACAACCAGCATTCATTGCGCGATCTCGGTCTTGTTGTCTTGTCATACCAGAAACAGCAATAATTGGCATATTTTGAGTCAATTCGTTTTGTTTTAAAAGGCTAACTACTTCAAGACCATGAATATCTGGCAAGACTAGATCGAGAATAACTAAATCGATTTCATATTCGGTAGCTAAATCCAGAGCAGTTTGTCCTTTTGTTGCCGTAATAAAGTTATGTTTTAAAAGTATTAATGCGTGGGAAATATAAAGCAAATTGTCTTCTTCGTCCTCGACAACTAAAACTATAGGTACGTTAGAATCTTTAGCTTGAATTCTTTGACGATAATTTTTTATGTCCATTTTTACTTTTGTTATTTAGTGCCAGAAAGATGCAATCATTTAGTGGATAAGCTGCACTAACTAATAGATGGGATCGCTGATTATGGTTGTTGGTCAAACATTCCCTGCTCTTTAAGGAGAGAATTATTTGAATTACCGTAAATGTTTACTACTACTTTATAGTAAAGCTTCTAACTAATGTCGATCGTTAATAATTAATAACTATCAGTCTCATAATCTATCTTTCTCCAGATGGAAATTGTTGAAATCCGAACAGAGATGAGCGAGTTTAATTCGAGCATCTTCAGTCGTAAAACGCCAGTGAATCTGAGAAAACTCCTCTACGCAAAATAGGAGATTTCCGAACTTTTGTCAGTCAACCAGTGAAGCAGTAATTGCATAAAGTCCAAAAAAGCAAATCTCAATCCAAGAATAAAAAGAAAAAGAAAGGATTTCTGTGAAGAAAGAAAGATACATTCTTTAGGCTCAAGGCTAAATTTCAAATCTCAGCAAAATGATAAGTAGGTACAAAAAAATTAAGATTCATCAAAAAAGGAATATTAATAGTTTTAATAGTTCATTTTCTGGAGTTCTTGGTTGGAGAAAGATGTTGTTTAGTTAGTCTAGCCGAATAAACAAAAGCTACTCCTGCTAATAGTAAACCAAAGATTGTCAGTGTTATTTGTCGGGGATTATTGTTGCCTGTAGCTAAATTAACCCCTACAGAACCAAGATAAACATACAATCCGATTACGGGCAACATTCCCAACCAGGAAAAAAATAGATATTGCCAAAAATCGATTCTGGTTAAACTAAAACTGTAATTTAGCAGACTAGAGGGCAAAATTGGAGACAGACGAGTCAATAAGACAATTTTCCAGCCTTTTATGGCAACAGCGTGGTCTAATTGAGCAAACCGAGGACGTTTGGCAATCCACTTTCTAATCATTGGTCGTCCTATAGTTCTTCCCAGCATATAACAAGCAGAAGTGCTAAGAGTATCAGTAAACGAAACCACTACGAAACCCTTGACAAAACCAAACATACTACCAGCAGCCAAATAAAGAAAAATTGCTGGCATTCCGACTAAAGTTAACAGGAAATAAATTACCATATACATGGGTAATGTCCAATAGCCAAAAGAGCTTAACCAATCTTGTCCCTGAAATATCCAATCTACGAATAAAGACATTATCCATTTTGATAAAGTTAGTTATTCAAGCGTGACACACCCATATGCGTTTACGCATACGAGCTTCCTACTTCGACGATACTTGACTAGATACAGCTATTGCCGTATCCCCGACAGAGGTATCTCCATAGGCTAGCACCGTCCGTCCGACGGCTAAAAGATTTTTTGCTGCGTTGTAGTCCCTCAAGTTGTGAGAACCACAAACACAATTCCATTCTCTAATTTCTAAAGGAAGTTTATCTAATACGTGACCGCAAGCATGACAACGTTTTGATGATGGAAAGAAGCGGTCAACTTGTACCAATACTCTTCCATACCAACTAGCCTTATAGTCTAGTTGTCTGATTAATTCTTCCCAGGCTGCATCAGCAATTACTTTTGACAACTTGCGGTTTTTAATCATGTTCTTCACTGCTAACGATTCTGTAATCACAGCTTGGTTCTCGCGAATTAAGCGAATCGTTAACTTGTTCAGAAAATCTTTTCTGCAATCAGCTATTTTAGCTTGTAGCTTGGCTACTTTAAGTCTTGCTTTCTCTCTGTTTTGAGAGCCTTTTTGTTTTTTGGCTAATCTTTTTTGCAGTTTGGCTAACTTCTTCTGGTATTTTTGATAGTATTTTGGATTGCCAGAGGCAAACCCCTTAGATGAAACAATTACATCTTTAATCCCCAAGTCAATTGCTACTTGCTCACCTATTTTGGGGAATTGTTCTATTTCCTCTTCTACAGAAAATGAAACAAAATATCTATGAGCCGAATCCTTGCTTACTGTAACTGTAGTGGGTATTCCTGCAAAATAACGATGCCATCTAATTTTTAAAGGAGATTTCATTTTCGCTAAAGTTAGCTTTTCTCCATCCCACTTAAAAGCATTACTGGCATAGGTAGCAGATTGTTGATTGCGTTTCTTTTTGAATCGAGGATACTTAGCGCGACCAGCAAAGAAGTTCAAAAAAGCTGTGTTTAAATGTCTTAATGCTTGCTGTAATGGAACAGCAGTTACATCTTTTAACCAACTAAATTCAGGATTCTGTTTCAGGAGCGTTAATTGATGAGACGTTTCTTTGTAAGACATCTTTTGTTGATGCTGATAGTAAGCATAGTTTGCGCTAATTGAATGCGCTGCTCAAGGGAAGGGTTAGGTGAGTAGAAGAAGTTACCTTCCTCTACTTCCCTCCAAAACGGTACGTGAAAGTTTCCCTTCATACCGCTCCTCAGTGTATGGCTAGTACCATTACTTGTACCGTCATCTTTTGCCGTGAACTTTATCATGACAATGCAAATGTATTAGAACTAGGTTCTTATCTGAATTGTTACCACCTTTCGATTTTTCCTTGATATGGTGTTTCTCAGTTAAATCTTCAGAGCGGAAAGTTAATCCACAATGCCCGCATTTACCTTTTTGAATTTTCATCAATCTCGATTTTTGCGGGTCGGATGTTCGATATTTATCTCCCATCCTTTTACTCCAATAAGATTCATCTCCGTCATATGGACTTCTAGCGTTTTGTACTTTAGTCCATCTTATTCCGCAACTGAAATCAGTATGTTTTGGTAGTGAGTGAGTAAAAGTTTTTGATTTTGAAGTAAATCTCCATCCTTTATCTTTTAAATTCCAGTACTTTCTGGCAATCCATTTTCTACCTTTGTTCGGATGACGACGTTTACCCCATCTCCACAATCTGTTCCACATTAAATTATTTAACTTTTGGAAAGCGTCTGATGAGTTCCAGGGGCTTTGGTAATTACACCATCCTCTGATAATGGGGGTGAGTTTACCTATAAGCTCGGACTGTTTGAATGAACTCATTTTATTGATACATTCATCCAGTTTCTTATAATGTAGTTGGATTTTTTCTTTCTGAGGTTTGATGATTGTCTTGAATCCAAGTAACTCCTTTTTGGTATTTTTTCCTGAGTGATGTCTACCTTGCTTGAATTGCTGGATGTGAAATCCTAAGAAATCAAAGCCAGGTTTGTTTCCTTTGTGTTCTTGCAAAGTATGAGCCACTCTTGTTTTACTTGGCTTCAATTCCAAGTCAATATTATTAAGCCATTCTTCCATTACTTCCTTACATTTATTAACAATGTCAATTTCATCGTGGATGATAACAAAATCGTCAGCGTAGCGAATGACTGCTAAAGCCCTTGCTCGCCTTTCCTTTGGCATCATTTCACCGTTGGGGTATCTTTTGGGAATTTCCTTGACAATTGCTTTAAGCTTGTATTCCATGCCATGTAGGGCGATGTTTGCCAACAAAGGGGAAATCGACCCGCCTTGGGGAGTACCAGCTTGTGTTTGGTTGTAACCTTTTCTATCTGCCCATTATACTGAAGTCAATCACCCCCGATTTTAACCAGGAGTTAATTTGTTTTCGGAAATAGGGCAGTGTGTTGATTTTGGTAAGAAGAGAGTCATGATTGATGTTGTCAAAGCATTTTGATATGTCTGCATCAAGGACAAATTTGGGTTTGTATCTAATGCTATCTTTAATTGCTGTGAGTGCGTCATGACATGACCTGCCTGGTCTGAACCCAAACGAATTGGGTTCAAAGCGAGCCTCCCATTCTGGTTCTAATGCCAGTTTGAGGAGGGTTTGTTTGGCTCTATCTAGTATGGTTGGTATGCCTAGTGGACGCATTTCTTTCTTGCCAGGTTTAGGTATCCAAACCCGTCTGGTTGGATTTGCAATTCCATCTATTGCTAATTGATTAACAAGTGAAAGCCTTTTGCTTGAGGGTACGGATTTAATTCCGTCTATTCCAGCAGTTACTTTGCCCTTATTTTCTTGTGTTACCTTCCTTACAGCTAGTAGTTTTCCATACCAGGATTTGACCATTAGCTTTTGAAGTTTGTGAACTAACTTGTAGTCCTCGGTTTGTGATGCTCTGTAAATTCTCTTTTGTAGCTTAAATATTCTGGAATCGACTTTAACCCAGTCGATTTCGTCCCAGTTATTCCATTCCGACTTTGATGTTATCTCCATATTGGATTTATTAACTTTACTCAGAAGAATGAACATCCCATACAGCAGTGTGGCTGTCAGCATATCCGTATCCATTACAGATAGGCTTTTGCTTATTCCACAATCCCTAGATGGGGCAGTTTCTTTGCGGATAACTACTCTAATTAATTAGAGAACATTTCCCAATCCTTGATTCGTTCCTATTTACCATTGTTTCTGAACTTAGGATTCCTCTCTTCTTCGGGGGCGTGTGAGTGGAATAAATATTGCGTTTTACTGCCCAATATCCTCAACTATGTCCACCTTGAGCTTATTTCGCTCCCTGGGTGTAAAGCCATTTCCCAGGTTCTATCTGACAAAGAATTAACAAGGATTCACTTTCGTTATCCATATTCAGTTGCTCCCACTTGTACCAGTTTTTGGCTACTAGCTTGGGTGGTTTTCATACCGCTTCAACCATAAGAATTATCAGTTCTTATAATTGGATATGATGCTGTCACTCTTATTCCTAGAGGGCTGGGCTTGATTACTCTCACCAGCATGATAAATAAGTTGTCTCGGTATCGTTGTAAACAACTTCCCTGATGACGCAATCCTTGCGTGCAGTGAACTTCAGCAGTTATTGCTTGGTGACACTAACGAACCGCACGTAAAATCTATAGCGGTAAGCAAGTCTCATCTTCATGAGCTAAGCTTACACTATTTTAGTTATCTGTGTAAAGCATGAGGGAGCTTGCTCGTTTCCATCTCATATCCCTTTAGGAATATGGGTATTCTTACTCGCGTTCTATAAAAAAAAGAAACGCTACATGTAGCGTCTCCATTAATTTTACGTAAGATATTTATCAGTGAAGTTGGTATTAACTTTTTTAAACTATGCAGCACTGCGAGTAAGTAAACCCCAAATGAAGATTAATAACATTGCGCCTAATACTGCAAAAATAACGCTAGGAATAGTCAAAGCACCCACTGAGGCTGCTGCTGCGCCCGAACTACCCAGCAAAGCTTGACCTACGTAACCTCCGACTAAAGCACCTAAGATACCCAAGCCGATTGTGGCGAAAATACCACCACCTTGATGACCAGGATATATTAATTTTGCTAATGCACCTGCTATTAAACCCAATACTAACCAAGCTAAAATACCCATATTTTTCTCCTTTTTTATATTTGTTAATTATTTAATTCTGAACTTGTTACCATCAGAATATCGATTTTTAGAAATTAGTTCTTCTATCTAAAAGAGGATATTGGCTCTCTATCTAAAAGCCGATTTATTTCTTACTTATTAAATCTTTACATACTAAATATAGCCGTACAATATTAGGTTATTAGGTTAGGGCAAAAAAATTATTGATTTCGTTAGTAGCCCTAAAGGACTCGCTATCGCGTCGCAGTAGCAATTAGTAAGTAGTAATTTTAAAAATGCCCTAACGCTTATAGGTAGTGCTATCAACAGAAAAACAGCCGTATAAAAATACGACTGTTGATAAAGCTAGATGGAGTTAATTGTAAATGTTATGCTGTATGAAATATTTTTTCTGTGTTAATTAGCTATTAACATCATTTAAACTAACTTTAACCACTTTATTCATTTCCTCTTGCGCTTTGGGTAAAGTTAAGTGAAGAATTCCAGCCTTGTATTCTGCGGTAACTTTAGTATTTTGAATTTTTACAGGTAGAGAAATTACTCTTTGGAAGCTGCCATAACAAAATTCAGAACGGGTTTTTTCTTTGCTTACTTTTTTGCGATCGCCAATTACAAAAATGCTTTTTACTTTGGCTTCAATATTAATCTCAGCAGGGTTAATTCCTGGTAATTCTAACTTCAAAATTAAAGCTTCTTTAGTCTCAGTAAGCTCCGCAGCAGGTACTTGAGAGAAGTTCCCAAATTCGTTAACAGAAGTAGGTCTTGCTGCATCATCAAAGATTTGATTTAACTGACGTTGTAAAGAGTTGATTTCTGTCCAAGGACTATAACGAACAATTGCCATATTTTGATTTTCCGATAACTTTGTTTTTTAGTTATTTTTTTCTCGCTTTGTTTACTATATTATGGGAAATATTTAATAGTTGGAAGTGGTGTTTATTGCCCTTTTTAGTAGTATTTTCTGCCCGAACAATTCTTTATAGGGAAAACCCTAAATAAAATCAACGAGTCAGTAGAGAACTCTTATTTTGCGTCTCTAGAGGAGTCATTAAGTCAGAGAAATGATTAATTCTCAAAGAGAAATAGCAACGAACTACGAGCCATTAAGCTACTTAGGCTCAATCTTGATTCCAGACAGATGTTCTATTTTTTCTTCGGCTTGAATTTCTGGTTCTACGGGAGCGAGGACTGTTAAGCCCTGGGGAATACATTCGACTTCGATGGGAGTCTTGCCAATAATTTCGCCGTCTAAAACAACTTTTTGTGGTGGATTGGTACTTATTTTTACCCAATTAGTTCTTAAGTAGCCAATATCGTCTCTTTCGGCTGCTTCGTCATTGCTAGCACTTTGGAGAAGATGATAAGAAATTGCGATCGCATTAGTACGGCTTTCGGCAGCGATAATAGTTATATCTAATAAGCCATCATCATAAATTACTCCTGCTGTACCATGAGCCAAGACAGAGGTAGAAGGGGCAGCATTAGCAATAGTAATAGCGTTAGCTTCGACTGTAATTACTCGCTCTTTGGTTTCAATGGTAGTTTCAAATTTCTCAAATTCCCGTAGTTGTTTTAACCCAGATAATACATAAGCTAAAGTTCCCAAGCGATTTTTAGTTTCGCGATCTGCATCTTCTACGGTATCTGCTTCAAAGCCAATTCCCGCCAGCAAAATCATCGGTTTTCCATTACACATCCCTGCATCAACTTTTTTAGTTGCGCCCTCAATAATTACCTGACAAGCTGCTTCAATACTGTCAGGAATATCTAAAGCATTCACAAAAGCATTTGCTGTTCCTCTAGCGATCGCTCCCAAAGGAATCTCTGTTCCTACCAAAGCTTCTGCTACGGCTGAAACCGTTCCATCACCCCCAGAAGCAATAATCATCTCTGCGTTGTTTTTGACAGCTTTTCTGGCTAATTCTCCGCCACTAACTTCTTCGGTCGTAAATTGAATATCAAGCTCTAATTCTGGCTCTAAAAGATTTTTAATAGTAGCTAAATCCTGATCCGAATTTCCTTGTCCAGCCACAGGATTAAATATTAAACAGGCAGAACGAGTCATAATACTTGTTGCAAATATAGAGTTTCTCTATCTTAGACAAATCTACATTGAATTTGTTCTGTCTTGAGAAAGAAATTAGATTGAGTTTTGGTAGTTACTTTTGTTTTTTAACTTCTCATACCAACTCATTAGAGGTGAGGCACTAATTCCATGAACGATAATTGATAAGACGACCACTGTATAGGTAATCCAAGCAATTTGTTCGGCGGTGTTTCCTGAGATGCCTTTGCCCAAAGCGTAAGTAAGGTAATAAATTGAGCCTAAACCACGAATTCCAAACCAACCCATTAGATTACGGGTTCTACGAGGTAAATTTCCTCCCAACATACTCAACCAAACACCAAGAGGGCGCACAACTAAAAATAACAGCCCTGCTACTAACAAAGACTGTCCTGCATACTTTAGCATTGGTTCGATTAGCAACATTGTTCCTAAAATAACGATCGCTGTTACCTCTAGCAATTTCTCAATCTGTTCGGTAAATTCTAGCTGCGCCAATCGTTTATCTGGTTGGCAGTGGTAACTTCGCTGCACTACCAAACCTGCGACAAATACAGCTAAAAAGCCATAGCCATTGACTAATTCTGTCACAGAATAAGTTAATAAAATAATACCGATCGCGACAAAATCTTCCATCAAATCATCCGCAGGACGGCGTTTTTGTAAAGCGTAATCGAGCCAAACCACCGCTTTTGCCACCACAATACCCATAATAATTCCTGCTGCGATCGCCCAAATCAAATCAATCCCCACCCATTTTGTAAACCAGTTATTCCAGTTAGCATCGTTAAAGGCATAGATGCCCAAGTAAACAAAGGGAAAAGCCAGAGAGTCATTTAAGCCCCCCTCGGAAGTCAAAGCAAAGCGCAACTCATCTTTATCTTCTATATGAGCAAGCTGTACTTCTGAAGCTAGTACAGGATCGGTGGGGGAGAGAATAGCACCCAATAGCACCGCAGCACCCCAACCCATTCCTAAAATATAATAAGCGATCGCAGCAAGAATAGCAATGGACAAAGGATGCCCTAAAGGATTCCTAAAGGATACACCTTCGGACGACGCGAAGCTAGTGCCGTGGCATAACCGCTTCGCATAAAGGATGAGGAATGAATTTACACTCTCAAGCAGAATGCCCTAAGCTAAATCCGTAACGCTATATCTTTAGTGGAGGAGTTCAATCTGGAGCTTAAAGCTGTTAGCTAGTTAAACTTCTCAATCAGGGTGAGTATTACCCACCCAAAAAAATTAAGGACAACCCAAAGAATCGCGAGTATCAACTCCAGTTTTAGGATTAACTCCTTCTGCATTAGCGCAAAGCTGTTTTACTTGCCATTTTTCTAAAACAGCTAGACTAAAATCTGCTCCAGTTATCTTAGTATCTCTAAAAGTAGAGAAAGATAAAATGGTTTCTTGAAAAATAGAATCTGTTAAATCAGCACCATCAAAATTAGTCAGATAAGCAAACCCATAGCTAAAATCAGCTCCTCTCAGATTAGCCTTGCCCAAATTAGAAGCATTAAACACAGCCCCTCTCAAATCAGCATTACTAAAATCTGCTTCTTCTAGCTCAACTTTGGCAAAATCTACACTTTGCAAGGTTTTACCAGAAAAATCTTTGTTTCTCAATTCTTCGGGACTAAATTCACTAAAAGCAGAAGGAGTAACAGAAGACGAACTAGCAGCGATCGCTGGAGTCGATACCACACAGGAGATAAATAGTAATAAAATTGCGCTTAGTCGGAAAAAATATTTCATGGATAGTTGTTGGTAAATATATATCAATCAGAAAAGGACATAATCATAGATTGTAAATGTTCTTCTGTACCTATTGCGAGTTAAAGTATTTATTTCGCCTACCTGTTTATTGAGATGAAGTTTATCGGAAAATTTTAAACTATGACTTTAAACCTAACTGAATTATTACAACAACTTCTAGATCGGCAATCTCTTTCCCAAGCTCAAGCGTCGGAATTAATGACAGGATGGCTGGAAGAAACTATACCTCCTGTGATGTCTGGGGCTATTCTAGCTGCGATTCAAGCCAAAGGAGTCTCCGCAGATGAACTAGCTGGAATGGCACAAGTATTAAAAAAACAGTCTTTACAGCAAAACCCTCTTATTCATAAAACTCCTGTAATTGATACTTGCGGTACAGGAGGCGATGGAGCTTCTACGTTTAATATTTCTACTGCGGTAGCCTTTGTTGCTGCTGCTGCGGGAGTGAAAGTCGCAAAACACGGTAATCGCTCTGCTTCTAGTAAGGTAGGCTCTGCGGATGTTTTAGAATACTTAGGAGTGCAATTAACTGCACCAACCGAACTGGTACAAGCTGCTTTGGATGAGGTAGGGATTACGTTTTTGTTTGCTCCTGGTTGGCATCCTGCGATGAAAAGTGTTGTGCCAATTAGAAAAACTCTCAAAGTAAGAACCGTATTTAACCTTTTAGGTCCTTTAGTTAATCCTTTATGTCCTACTGGTCAAGTAATTGGAGTGTATGACAGTAATTTTATCAACAGTATGGCAGAAGCTCTGAATAAGCTAGAAATTCCTCAAGCTATTGTACTACATGGTAGAGAAAAACTAGATGAAGCAGGTTTAGGAGATATTACCGATATGGCAATGCTTACAGGAGGAAAGGTAACAACTGCGAGTATCAAGCCTCAAGAGTTGGGCTTAACTCATGCTTCTCTATCAGCTTTAAAAGGCGGAGAAGTGACTGACAATGCCGATATCTTAAAAAGTGTTCTTCAAGGAAAAGGAACACAAGCTCAACGGGATGCCGTAGCTTTAAATGCTTCGCTGGCTTTACAAGTAGGAAACTTGGTTACTTTTAGTGATACTGCACAAGGTATCAAAAAAGCTCAGGAAATAATCGCTAGCGGTGCTGCCTGGAATAAATTAGAAGAGTTAGTACAATTTTTAAAAAAATGAATGAGGGTCAGAAAAAACTGTCTCGTTGTATCTCACAGCCGATTAATTATTACCCATTACCTTGCTTCTTTAAACACGTTTTCCGCAAACCCTACTTAAAAAACTCATGCACGTTCTTTCAATTCCAACTTGGATGGTTCATGTTTCTAGCGTAATCGAATGGATTGCTGCTATGTGGTTAATTTGGCAGTATGGAGAACTTACTGGCGATCGCTATTGGTGGGGTTTATCTCTGGCTATGCTTCCTGCTTTAGTAAGCGCGATGTGTGCTTGTACCTGGCACTTTTTTGATAATTCAGCCACTTTAGAATGGTTAGTTACTTTACAAGCCTCCATGACAGTAGTAGGCAACTTTACTCTTTGTATCGCAGCCTGGCGCATTTATTCAGTAAGCAGTAATCAGTAAACAGTTATCAGCTTTTTTAAGTAGCCCTACAAGGACTCGCTATCGCGTCGCAGTAGCAAGTAACCAAAACAACTAAAACCACCAATTATCAACAATTAACAACTAACAATTTTTTTTTATGTCCAAAGAAACTTTATTTGCTTTATCCTTATTCCCTTATCTGGGTTTTTTATGGTTCATGACTCGTTCGGGGAAAACTCCCCGTTTAGCTTTAATTGGTTTTTATGTTCTATTAGTTTTTGTGGCAGTTACTATTCCTGCGGGGATTTATGCCAAAGTACATTACGGAGAAGCTTTGGCTAATGTTGATTGGCTTCATGGTAGTGCCGAATTTTTTCTTACCATCTCTAACATTTTGGTGGTGTTAGGCTTTCGTCAAGCTATTTTACAAACAAAAAAACCATAATTAGCGGTTAGAGACACGATATATCGCGTCTCTACAGTGGTACTTAAAAAAATTGATAACTGATTAATGGATCTAGCTGTTGTTTATCATCCAGACTATGTTGCGCCGTTACCTGATGGACATCGCTTTCCCATGGGGAAGTTTCGGTTAATTAAAGATTTATTACTCAAAGATGACATAATTACACCAGAAAAAATTTTTACCCCTCAATTACCCCAGTTTGAACAGCTTCAGTTGGTTCATACATCGGAATATGTTCGAGGATATTGCGGGGGTAGCCTCGATGACAGGGCGCAACGTCGTATTGGCTTACCCTGGAGTGAACCTTTAGCAAAAAGAACTCTAATTGCAGTGGGAGGAACTATTTTAACCGCACAACTAGCTCTAAAGTATGGATGTGCTTGCAATACTGCGGGGGGTACTCATCACGCTTTTCCTAGTTATGGTTCTGGTTTTTGTATTTTTAACGATTTGGCGATCGCAGCAAAGGCTTTACAGCAACAGGGTTTGGTTAAAAAAATCTTGATTGTGGATTGTGATGTTCATCAAGGGGATGGTACTGCATTTATTTTTCGCGACGATAATAGTGTTTTCACTTTTTCGATGCATTGTGAAGCCAATTTTCCTGGTAAGAAACAACAAAGCGATCTCGATGTTTCCCTTCCTGTTGGTTTGGATGATGATGGCTACCTGCAAATTTTGGCGAGTTATCTTAGTGATTTATTATCAGCAGTAAAGCCCGATTTAGTACTGTATGATGCAGGAGTTGATACCCATGTAAGCGATCGCTTGGGTAAACTGGCTCTTACCGATCGGGGTATTTATCGCCGAGAAAGAATGGTTTTAAGTACCTGTTTATCTGATGGTTATCCCGTAGCTTGTGTAATTGGCGGAGGTTATGGCAAAAATTTATCCAGTCTCGTATATCGTCATTCTTTATTACATCGTGCTGCAAAAGATATTCTTGAGTGACTACTCCCAACGCTAAATAAAAACTACGCTATCGCTTCGTTTTTACTATGGCGTGGGCTTCTATTGTCGCCAATAGACTTTCCTCCCCTATGCCACTTATCTAGAACAAAGTTCCCCGACAGTACGACTTGAGAGGCAATTTCTTGCTTTTCGGGAGTCCCCCGATACGTTTCTATACCACGATTACAAATCTCTTGGGCAGAGACTATATCGCGGTCTACGGATGCATCAACTCCATAACCACACTCATGGCAAACATGATATCTATCTGATAATTCTTTTCTAACTTCAGAACGACAATTACTGCATATTTGAGATGTTCCACGATGGTCTACTCGCCCGACAAATACATCTCGCTTTCTGCCTACATACTCTAGTATCGTTCTGAATTGCCCGAAACTAGCGTCAATAGTATGTTTGCCCAACATTCCTTTAGCCATAATACGGAAATCACAATCTTCAACAAAAATTGTGTCTGCCATATCGCACAATTTATGAGCTAATTTGAACTGATAGTCACATCGTTTGAACCCTATGTGGTTATGTTGTTTGGCTACTTTGATTCGAGCTTTCTCATAGTTCTTACCTCGCTTCATTGTTCTCGACAGACGCTTTTGTAGTACTTTCAACCGACTGTAGGCTGTTTTGAAAAACTTAGGTCTTTGTTCGGTATAACTGTCTGATGTTGCTATGTATGAAGTCAAACCAACATCAATGCCAATTACACGACCGTGAGGAACGGGACTAGGAATCTTCATATCCGATTCTATAGCTACCACGGCAAACCAACCTACTGCTTTTTTCACTACCCGAACCTGTTTGGCTACAAAACCATCAGGTATAGGTCGGTGCAGATTGATTTGCACCTTTCCTAGCTTGGGTAACTGAATCTGCCATCCAGTCAAAGGATTAGTTTTGAACTGAGGAAACAACAAAGACTTCATCTGTCCGTATTTTTTGAAGCGAGGAAACCCATATCCACGTTTTTGGAAAAAATCCCAAGCATCATGCAAACGTCTAATATTGGTTTGTAACACTTGGGATGGTACAGATTTGAGTCTAGGAAATTGTTTCTTTGCTAATGGTAAGTTGTTTTGTTGTTGGTGGTAACTAGGGAATGGATAATCCGCAACCATAATATATTCTGATTCTAAGCTACATCTATCAATTGGGCATTTCCTAGAAGCAATCCAATCTTTTAGCTCTCGCAGTGCATAGTTGTAAGATACGCGACAAGTTTCCAGCCACTCATTGAGCAGGTCAATTTGATTGCTATCTGGATAAATGCGGTAGACATAATTTAAAATCATCAAAAACATTCTACCACAAACACTATTAAATGGTAGAAGCTAATTACAAGGGCATCGAACCTTTATAATTAGCTTGGGGAAAGCTGTATCCAAACGCTGAAACATTGGGCGCGACTACTGTGTAGTCTTAAATCGCCCTCGTTTGCAGTCGTGGGACTTAGCTTATCCCCCAAACCCCCTAATAGTTAAATAATAACTAACGTTGGTAACTTACAAGACTCTCCAGACTTATCTAGTTTTTCTGTTGCAGAGAATAGCTGTTGCACAAAATCATCTACTCGATCTGAATCAAGCTGTTGTAATGTTTGCAGTAAAGTAACGCTTTCCTCTAAAAGCTGATTTACATCAATGGTGTAATAATCTGGTTGATAGTCACTCAAACGGCGTATACCTTCCCCTAACAAAATAATTGCACCACGAAGATTGAGATTAGATAAATGATGACAAGCAACCGCAACCTGAAGAATACCTTGATAAAATCTCTGATCCATTTCAGGTGCTTCAATCCAAATGGCTTCTAGAGTATCATGGCATTCGTAATATTGTCTTTGATTAAACTGTTGTATTCCTTGGGAAAATGATTCAGGAGGCATTTAATTTCAAAAAAGAGGAAGGAGAAACAAGGAAGTAGCTATATTAAAGCAGATAGCAGAGTAGTATCAGTAAAACAGAAGAAAATCAACCACTAACTATCTCGATCCCGCTTGACGGGACTAACCACTAACCACTAACCACTAACCACCAACTACTAACTACTTCATCGAATCCCGAACCTGATTAATATAGTCCATTTCTATTGATTGTTCTTTTCCTGCAAAGGGATGATCGGGGGTGAGAAATAGTAGACAATGACATTCTCTACGTTCGCGCATAGGTACACAGGGACAATTCCAAAAGGTGTTTTTGACTTCTGCTTCTTTGTCTTCATAGTGGCGACAGGGACAAAGAGGACAACCTAATTGATCTTTATGTTTTGCTAATCCTTCCAGGACTACAGCCGTTACTGAGGTGTCACTACAAAAGTAAGTACCAGTCCTTTGAGCATATTGTTCTGCAAAGTTTTTCATCGACTCTAAAGTCTGGTTTTGATTTCCAGTTTTTGCTGTGGTCATAATTATTAGGATACAAAGAAAAATTTTCGTTAGACCATTATTCTATAGGAAAATTAGAAAATGTCCCCAACCACTCATTGTTGAATGTTAGCAACAAATGACTAAGGACGAATGACTAATAACAAATAATTTAACTATTGGGGACTCTGTTAACTGAGCTTGCGCCTTCGACTCCTTTTGCTACTTGTTCTGCTTGTGAAAGAACGCCTTCAGCATCGGAGTTATATTTAAGAACTACTGTACTGCCACTTTGAGCTACCCAAAGTCCTACATCGTCAGATATCCCAGCATCATCTAGAGCTTTAGCAACACGCTTTGCAAGACCACTTTCATCAAAGTTACCATCTAGTCCTACTTTTTCAGGAGGAATGGAATTTTTGCTAGCTGATGCTTTTACGTCTACTTTGCCTGCTGCTGCTTTTTCTTCTTCTTTTTTTCCGAATAGTTTGCTTAAAAAACCCATAGTTTTATTTCCTTTTACAGTATTAAAGTTTTCTTTACGCAATCTAACGATTGCTGTTGGGAGTATATCGGAAGGGTTGAAAATTTTTGGTAAAAGAAAGATCGAGAATAATTGAGAATTTATTGTCCCTATGAAAACCTGTTAAATATTAAATAAATATAAAAAATATCCTTTTAATTTTTAATCAAAAATTTAGCTTTTTTGGTTGACTAATAGTAAATTTTATAGTTTACAAAAATTAAGCTAAATTTTATTTTTGTAGAGCTTATTATGGTGAATGAAAGCAATATCAATCAACAAATCTAATTTAATTATTAAATAATACTATAACTTGGTTAAAATTTATGTATTTTTATCAAGATTGATTATAAGATTGAGGGAATATCAAATCTTGTTTGTTTCAAATTGTTTTTTGAGTAAACCCTCTATATATGAGCGATCGCAAATTAAAACCCGACTCTTTTAAGAAAGATAATTTTTTTGTGGTAGGTATTGGTGCTTCTGCTGGCGGACTCCGAGCTTGTGAGGAGTTTTTTGAAAATATGCCTACTGATAGTGGTGCTGCTTTTGTGGTCATTCAACACTTATCTCCTGATTTTAAAAGCTTAATGAAGGAGTTATTAGAAAGATATACCTCGATGAATATTTATCGGGTAAAAGATGGGATGGTATTGGCTGCAAATTCAGTTTATTTGATTCCTCCAGGGAAAAATCTGGTATTAGAAGAAGATCGGTTGCGGTTGCTCGAACAAGAGGAAAGAAATCGTGAGGACGTGTCCTCGCTCTCGAAGGGCGGGGCTTGTATCGTCCGTCATGGGTTGAATTTTCCGATTGATATTTTTCTGGAGTCTTTGGCGAAAAATTATACCGATCGCTCTGTGGGGGTTATTCTATCTGGTACTGGTAGTGATGGTAGTCATGGTTTGAAGGCGATTAATGAGGCTGGAGGGTTTGTGATGGTGCAAGATCCTTTGAGTGCGGAATTTGACGGGATGCCGAAATCTGCGATCGCAACAAGAGTGGTGGATCAGATATTAGCACCCAAAGCATTGGCACAGGGGATCTCTCAGTTATTGCGATCGCCATTAGATAAGCAACATCTCAGTAGAAGTGAAAGTGCGCTGCTAGATTCTTCTAAGTTAAAACAGATCGCCAGTATTTTAGCCAAACACGAACATATAGATTTTTCCCACTATAAAACCAGTACTTTATCTCGGCGTATTCACCGCAGGTGTTTAATTATTGATTGCAATGACTTAGAGGATTACATTCGGTTATTAGAGATTTCCCCAGAAGAAAGAAGTACCCTGTGTCATGACTTATTGATTAGTGTGACCCAGTTTTTTCGCGATCGTCAAGCTTGGCAGTTTTTAGAAAATCAGACGATTCCTCAGTTAATTGAGAAAGCTACTCTAGGAGAAGAGTTAAGATTTTGGGTGACAGCTTGTGCTACGGGTCAAGAAGCCTATTCTCTGGCTATTTTATTGGATGAAGCACTAGAAAAAGCCGAAAAACAGCTAACAGTTAAGATATTCGCTACCGACTTAGATAAGGAAGCTTTAGAAAAAGCCACTCAAGGGATTTATCCCGACACCATTGCTAATGAGATGAGTGAAGAAAAATTAAAGCGTTACTTTATCCCCAAAAATCACTCTTATCAAGTAATTAGAAGAATCAGAGAGAAAATACTGTTTGCTAATCACGATCTCACTAAAGATGCTGGTTTTACCCGCATGAACCTGATTAGCTGTCGTAATGTGCTGATTTATATGCAGCCAAAATTACAACAACAGGTATTGCGTAACCTTCACTTTTCTTTGGGTTCAAAAGGAGTACTCTTTTTAGGGGAAGCAGAAACTTTAGGGGATTTTGAAGACGAATTTAAACCCCTGAATAAGAAACAGAAAATTTATCAGAAACGGCGGAATATTCGTTTACCTTTTCCTGTCAAAGATTCAGACAAAATTCCTCGTAGAATTTTACCCCAGCCTAAACCCCAAGAAACCCAAGAGCCTCGTTTTGAACCATTGTTGAATGAGGCTTTTAGTAGTTTCCTCGCAGAACAAAAGGCGACTTGTTTGCTGGTGGATAAAGATAATCAACTATTTCACATTTTTAATAACTCCCTAG
>NZ_LR213904.1 GCF_900659865.1 Hyella patelloides LEGE 07179 | reverse complement strand
GTCACAATTTGCCAATCAGCGTTCTTAGCACGACGTAATTGGGGTACTAACCCTGCAAACACAACCGAAGATTTACCGCTTCCAGAAGCTCCCACAATTGCCACAAAAGGATTTTGCTCTGTCTTTACTCGTAAATCGGCAACAAATTGTTCTCGTCCAAAAAATAAATCCGCATCTCGTTCTTGAAAAGCAAATAATCCTCGATAGGGACAGGGAGGAATACCACCGAGATCCAACCAATTTGGCGATCGCACTGCGGGATTTTGACAGATCACAGGTAGCCAAGACGCTGCGGGATATTCTGACTCTAAACCCCGTAACCGACATCTTGCCTGTTTAACAGCTAAATATAGAGGCAATTTCTCTACCGCAAACGCCAGCAAAAAGTAGTGAAAAAACTGTTGCGCCACTAAGTTGGGTACTGGCTCACGCATCACAATTACTTGAGGAATATGGAGCTTTTCTAAAGCATTAGCCAAACCCAAGCCATCACAAGAATTAAAAATTGCTAACTTCAAACCACGAGAAATTGCTGTTTTGAGAGCTTCTTCTAACTGTTCGATGGTCAGACTATTATAGTAAGGCTCTTCATTAATGTAGATTCTGCCTGTTTCCCCTTCTGTACGACTATGACCAGCAAAAAACAAGATATCCCAACCCTGAGTATCCCAAAGTTCGCGGTCAAATTCTCGACGGGAAGGCTTAATTAAAAACTTGGTTTCCGCATCTGGTAAAGCTTTCAGGGCGGTTTGCTCTGCTGCGATATCTATATCCTGACTATTGCCCAAAATAGCCAAAATACGCACTTTTTTACGGTTGACAGCCTGAGAAGGTAACTGCTTATATTCGGGACGGCTTAAAGCTATTTCCGAGTCTGGATAATCTTGTAAGAAGTTCCAACAGTGCCAAGGTAAACGCTTAACCAATTCATCGTCAGTTTCAATAATAATACGAATAGCTGCGGTAGTTGACAAATGCGATCGCAGTTTTCGCTCTAACTGTAAAAATTTAGAATATTGCAGCCAGTTATTAAATTCATTTGCCAAATCGGAACAAATCGCTTCAAAACTAAGTTGAGAAACCTGGGTAATCCCTGTTGTCTCAATTTCTAACTCATCATCATCATCTTCTTCTTCTGGGGAAGACAACATCACTAAACGTTGCGAAAAAGCCCGATAAGTAGCTTGCCAAACTTGATAGAAATCCCCTATTTTTGAAGCTTTAGGTAAAGTACCTGTAAATTGAGCCGACAGTGAATTATCTGTATCGATAATCTGGGCGGTAATGTAAAAAAAACCGCGATTAATATCACCTCTTCCCAAATTAATCACAACTGACTGAATACTTCTCAAATTATTACCTCTTTTTCTCTTTACATCTAATATTTGCTCTGTTTACTGAAAAATAAAGGAATTTTAAGCGAGTAGAATCAATTATTCTCTCCAGTTCATCAAATATATTTACTTTTTACTTGAATGTTATTTGATCGCAACGCGCCTCGCCAACGGCGAGATCGCTTCTTTGAGAATCTCTCAATTACTCTTGCTGGTACAAGATCAGTTTTGGATCACTATTGCTAAACTGTCACGCATTTAATTTGGGAAAACCCCCTGAACTCTCATATTATATACTTAAAGTAATTGGTTAAAAAGAAGAAAAGCGATCGCCAAGTCCAGAAATTATTGTAATATTGGTTGTTTTAACTCCGATAATAAAGATACTTGCATCACTGCCATTTTGGCTTTTTTGTTTAAAAGGAAAAAGCTTATAGCTTATAGCTTATGGCTTATGGCTTATGGCTGATAGCTACGAACCATATTATTAAAAGCTTCATCCATTGAATCACCAACGCGGAATTTTGCTATAGTTCAAAATCTTCTTTAACTTTCATGTCTTCGAGGGCAATTTCAATACTAAAACGTTTTCCCAGTTTTCCTTTAAAGGGTTTGAGTTGAATGTAATTGTCTCTTTCTCTGGCTTGAGATGATTGTAGAGTTTTACCTGCTTTAGAGAGTAAGGTAAGCTGCACTTGAGGAGGTAAATATTGCTCTCCACTAATCGGATATAGTTGAATTACTACTCCTAGTTTATTTTCCTCTTCTTCTTTGACTGTTACTAGCAATGCCATAGTAATGTTGTTTAGTTCTACTCCTAGATTGATTAACTTACCTTTTTTATACTCCAAAGCAACGTTGCGGGTACTATAAGCTAAATTCATTTCTGAATCGATCAGTGTTTCAATTGCTGACCAACCTTCTATGACAGTATCTTGTAACCACTGAGTTAATTTTGTACGAGTAGCTGTTATGGTCGATCTTACAGTAGGGGTAGACTCGGTTTGTCCAACAGGTAAAGCGATCGCTTCTGGGGTAAGATGTTGACAGTAAGCTAAGAGGTGATTGGGTTCGGGATCGAACCAGGATAGAGGAAAAGAATAATCTCCATAAGATGTTTGCCAAGATTGGTTTCCTGGTGAAGCACTAGGCGTGGAATATGCTACTTGCCCTAAAGGACTAGCTTCCCTAAAGGACTCGCTACGCATCGCGCGACGCGAAGCAGCATTTCCGCCCACTAAATAAGCGTCTAAATTATCGCGACGTAATAAGCCTCTAAAAATAGCTTCTTCTGCTTCTTCGTTAATTTCCAACAATGCATAAAAATGAGTGGGGTGATTGTTTAACTGCTGTGATGATACCTGTACCATTTCATCTAACAAATTGCTAACAGCGATCGCAGTTATGGTAAAATCTCCTACCTGAAGATAATATATTTGCTTGGTAGTATCAATTTTTGGCGTAATTTTTGGCTGGGGTAAACGTTCGGCTAACCAGCTTTCTAAACCAAATAAAGCTATCAAATTCAAATAGGTTTGCCAGCGTTGTTTTTCTGCTTTTACATGATTACTAATGATATTGGCTCTCTGATAATCTTCGGTTTCGAGCCAAATTGTTTCTGGTAAAAGTAATCGGTGATCGCTAGAGTTAGTCATAGTTCTGTTGGTGGATTAGCTTGATGATTGTTGGCAGTAAAGACGAATTTTTTGAGCGTAGAGACTTTGTAGATCGCGATGTTTTCCTGATTTAATTTCGGCAGTTGCAGCTTGAAAAACTGCTTCATCGGCAAAGGCTTCAATTTGAATACTGAGGCTTTGTAAATCATTGGCACTAGGAGATGTGTCAGTCAAGCCTAGATTCTGGGTTTTTTGCAAAATAATTGTTAATAATCGCTGTACGGTTTGAGTTCTGACAGTATTTAAGATATCTCCAGGGTTTAAAACTCTTCTAGCCTGACTCCAATTACTAAATCCCAACAGGGGAGCAATTTCTCCAAGAGACTTTTTCTGACAGTAATATAGCTCTAAACCAGTGACAAATTTAGCTGCAAAGGGTCGATATTTGGTGCTTTTGTTTAACTTAGCAATACGGGTGCTAATGGTTTGCTTGATGGCTGTAACTAAAGCTTTATTAAGACTATCTTGGATAAAATTTAGTAATTCTTGTTCCTCAGAAGCGAGCGCATTGTTAGAATTCTCAGTGGGTAAATCGTTTCTGAACGCATAATTACCACTATCGGGTTCGTAAATTTCCAAAGGCTCTCGGTAACTCCAAATATCGTATTGTCTTAACAGACTGGCTACTTTTTTTAACGCAGCAAATACTGATTTTGCACTGGGAAAGATACAATTACGCTCGCGTAACAGAGTTTGCATCTCCTGCAATTGCTCTTGAGTTGGATTGGGACATTTACCCATCCTTTTTACTTTTTGTTGACGGCGATCTCGGCGATAAACTGCGTGAAAAACTTCTATTAACTGGCGATCGCTAGTTGTTAACTGAGCTATTTGTTTAACTCCCGTACTATTCAACATCGCCCAATCGCTAAGGTGTTGAAAACCAAATTCAGCTAAAAATTTTTTCAATTCTGGATGCTGTTTGGTTTGTAAAAATGCCCAGTTATCCAAACTCATACTGGAGTTATCGGATTTATAAGAAGCTACAATCTCAACTGTAAATAACCTGTATTGGGCAGCTTGAGTATTGCCATCGCGATCGATAATTAACTGAGTTTTACCATCTTCAGCTAGAATAATTTCTTGTTGGCCATCATCATTAAGTACAAAAGGTAGCAAATCACGATAGTTGAAATTATCGTTACTGCTAAATAAAGCAGCTAGTTTTTGACAAGATTTCAGAATTGGGTAGGAAATATAACAACGCAAACATAATCCTGCTACTGAGGAATTAGAGTTAAATGAAGGCAATAAAGTATTAATTGCTTCTGTAGAAGATAAGTTCTGAGAAAATTCTTGGGCTGCTGTAATCTCTTTAAACTCATATCCTTGATTATTAGCAAGACTAAGACGGCAAATCTGCCAGTATTTTGATAAACCATTCATGGATAGTATCTATCCTTATGTTTTGTTTTTAGTTAATAATAATTAATTGTTTGAGAATTTAAGAGTATGGGAGCTACCTAATCACCTCCGTCAAAACTATAGTAGTTTTACTAGATTAAGGTTTAGAAAAATAGGCAACATCATTAAAGTGTCGAAAAAATTAGGGATTTTTTGAGCATTAAGGCGATTAATCTTACCAAAATCTTGCTAGAAAGCAATTTCTGAGTCTAACTATAGTGCCAATTCTGGAATAAAATTGCGATCGCGCTCCATATCAAAGACAGATAATTTATGGTTGCTCGCGATTTATGGGCATTTCTTTGATACAACTTTGATTAATTTCAGAATTGCAGTTTTTTGTGTTGGCTATGTTGGCTAATTGATTAATGGCAATTGTGTTTGACTGCATAGTTTGAATTAGTGTTATTGATTGTAATCTGTAATAAGTACAAATTTTTTTGACTTATGCAGTAAATTTTTTAGCGTTAATAAATAATGATAGGGTTAATGGTTGATTGCTCATGGCTAATGGCTGATTGTTCACCAGTAACTGATGATTGATGATTGGTCACTGATAACTGATAAGCGATCGCTGAACGTTTAGGGAAATTTCTGAAAATTAGCTCGCTTGCCATTAGCTTGCTTGCTATAAGCTTGAATAGCTACCAGAAGAATGTATCGTTCTTCATTTATGAAATTTCTAGTAATTGTTGTTGCGACTTGTTTACTAATCTTGATCGAATACAAATTTGAGGTGATTGACTATATCTTGCAGCTACTTATAGTCGTTCGCTTCCATCGAGTTTTTTCATCGGTGCGCCCAGAGGTTCTGATGCACGTTTTTACGGACGTATTCGCGTCTGGCGGATAGAAGATGGCAAACAGCTAGCAACATTTCGCGGTCATAAACGTAGAACCTATGGAATCGTATTTAGTCCTGATAGTAAGTTTTTAGTTTCTACTGGTGCAGATGGAAAGGTTCGTTTCTGGAAAATGCCACCACGTAACTATAGTTGGTTATGGTTATTAGGTGCAACAGGATTAGCTACTTTTGTTTACCGGCGAAGAAGGCATATTGGCACTGTGTAGTTGGATTTTGAGGACTAGCACCAATTATCAAACATGAGATTGCTGCAATAAACAGTTTAATTATTTTCATCAAACTACAATTATTAATGACAAAGATACTTTCTCAAAATTACTAATAACTTAGTCTTCAAGCTTGCATAAAAAATTACGCAGCTTACTTTTTGTGTAATTACATCAAACAAATAACTATTAAAGGCGATCGCTTGTTTGTCCACTATTTTTGGTTCTGACAACAAAAATAATTTGTAAGTTGGAGATTGCATTGTCCCGTCGAGGGCTTACTAATTTTTCTGATTGTCCGATACCTATTTTTTGATGACCCTTACTTTTTACTGCATTATCTCATTATTCTGTCAATTCGTGAGTCCTAGGTAAATCAACATAAAAAATACTACCTTTACCCAAAACACTTTCTACCCAAATTTTGCCATTGTGTCGCTCAATGATGTGACGACAAATAGCTAGTCCTAAACCTGTTCCCCCTTTACTGCGGGAGTCAGAAGCATCTACTTGTTGGAAACGTTCAAAGATAGAATCTAATTTATCAGTGGGAATACCTCTACCTGTATCTTGTACGATTATCTTACAGCGATCGCCTTCAAGACTGGCAGTTAACTGAACTACTCCCCCTGGTTTGGTAAACTTGATGCCATTACTGAGTAAATTAGTGAGTGTTTGTAAAAGACGATCTGGATCGACCCTAATAGATACACTACAGGGTTCGAGCAGCAAGTTTACCTCAGCTTTTTCTGCCATTGCTTGCATCGTTTCTATAGCTTGGATCAAAAGCGGTTGCAAATCACACTGTACTGGTTCAATAGCAATCTGACCTGACTCGATTCGTTCTAAATCTAAGATATCGTTAACCAAACGGGTCAAACGTTCTGTATTACGAATCGCTACCTTTAAGATTTGCTTTCCGCGATCGCTCAGAATACCAAGTTGACCAGAATTTAATAAGTCTAATGCTCCAATAGTAGAAGTCATGGGAGTTCTTAGTTCATGACTTACTAAAGAAATAAATTCATTTTCTAACCGCTTACGCTCAGTAATATCGTTCATAATCTGGAGAGTAGATTTAGTTCCCCCCCATTCAATTAACTCTAACGAAAGCAATACCGTTTTAATTTGACCCAATTTAGTAAGAAAGTTTAGTTCTTGATTATGAACAAAACCTTGTAAGCTGGCTTTTTGTAATGCTTGGTGGTATTTTTCAGAATCTTGGGGCGAATAGAGATGCAGAATATTGCGATCGATTATCTCAGCTTTTGTGTAACCACTCATTTGTAAAAGACTTTTATTAACTTCTAACAATTGTCCTTCGCGATAAGTAGCGATCGCAATAGGATTGGGACAAGCGCGAAAAGCTTTAGCAAATTTATCCTCAGCAGCAGTTTTTTGGGCTATTTCCTGCTGTAACTGACTATTTTGGGCTTGAAGCTTGATTTGTAAATGACGAATAGTTAGGTGAGTATTTAATCTTGCTAGAACTTCTTCTACTTGAAAAGGCTTAGTGATATAGTCCACGCCACCAGCTTGAAAAGCTTTGACTTTATCAAAAACATCTCCCAAAGCACTGATAAAAATGATGGGAATATTACGAGTGCGATCGTCTGCCTTGAGGTGTTGACAGACTTCGTAGCCGTTCATTTCTGGCATTTTGACATCCAGCAGAATTAAATCGGGAGGTGCTGCTTTAGCACCCCTTAAAGCGGTAGAGCCTTTGGTAACACTTCGGACTTTATAACCTTTCTCTGTTAACATCTGAGACAACAAAGCTAAATTCTCTGGCGTATCATCGATCGCTAGAATATCGGCTTTTGGAATCTGCTTATGCTCTCTAGACATTAATTTTGGCAAACAAAATATTAACTACCAAAATAGTACCGCAGCTACAATATTTTTGATTGACCATTAAAATTGGCGTTGATGGTTTAAGTAATGAAACATAAAATATTACTGTTCGTAGCTTTAGGCTCTAAGACGGGGCGTATCCCCATCTCTTGACAATGTAAACTTTTGAGGTCTCCTCAAAAGACAGCCCCTCCTCTAAGCTCTAAGCTTTTGAGAACTTTTTATTCGCTCCTGCAAGTTAACTAAATAGAGTTGAAGCATTACATATTCAGCAACGCCTTAAAATTTAGAAGCCGTTAATCGAACATCTGCATCTTGCCAAGCAGATTCAAACTGTTGTTGGATTGTTTGAGCTTCTGAATCTTTGGCTTGTGCTTGCAGACTTTGAGCCAACCCAAATAATGACCAACCATTATCAGGGTAGATAGCTAAATCTTCTTTGTATACTTGTTCTGCTGATGCATAACGCTGAGCTTTTAGTAAAGCTGCACCTAGATATTGTCTCACAGGAGTAGACCAATCAGCAGGTTCATCGTAGTTTAGAGCATCTTCTAAGTTGACTGCTTTTCGTAAATGAGCGATCGCTTTAGGATATTTGCCTTGTTTAGCTGCTATTTCTCCAGTCAATGCTTCAGTGGCAACTTTGAGTATGCTTTGGGTAGTATTAATATCCCAAATAGTTACTTCTGCTAATTCTGGATCGTTTGCCAGTAATTCTAATCCTTCTGACTCTTTCTGGGCTTCCGCTATCTTATCTTGAGCAGTGTAAGCTAATCCTCTAGCATAGTGCCATATTCCCATCGGATATTTGAGAGCTGCTTCTGGTTGCAGTGTAGCCAGAATTTGCTCCCATTGTCCAAACCGAATCATCGTAAATAGGGGAACAGAAGAGAAATGTTGTAATGTACCCATACCAGGTTCGCGCATCATTTGAGTATCGACCATTTTAGCGACATTTTGCCCCGCTTCGGTCGCTAATTGGCTATTTCCCTCCATAGTGGCAGCAAACCATAAGAAATGATGATTATGAGGCACATAAGCTAGGGTATAGACCCCTTGAGCATGGCATTGAGTGATATATTCATTATCTACAGCGATCGCATTTTGATTGGTAACGGCTGCATCGTGATACCGACCCACTCTAATATAAATATGGGATGGCATATGTACTAAATGTCCCGAACCTGGAACTAAGCTACGCAGACGATCTGCTGCGGAAATACCTTGTTCTGGGCGTACCGCTTCCACTGCATGGATGTAAAGATGGTTTGCTCCTGGGTGATTAGGCTCTCGTTGCAAAATTGATTCTAAGGTATCAAGTACTTTTTGAGTTTCTGGCTTGGGTTCTCCTTTTTCTGTCCAATAATCCCAAGGCATAGTATCCATTAATGCCTCAGCATAGATAGTAGCTGCATCCATGTCATTGGAATATTCTTGAGTCACTTTTTCCATAGCTTCAGCATAAGCAATATCTAAAGAACTACGATCTTTTAATGGTCGATCTGTATAACGTTTAGCTAATGCATTAATATACGCTTGTTCTGAATTGCTACTACTTTTAGCTAGCTGCACCGCCTGTTGCATAGCTGCATAAGATTCTGGTACAGCATCATCTTCCATTTGGGCATTAATATTGGGACCCAAAACATAAGCCAATCCCCAATTACACATTGCACAATCGGGATCGAGCTTGATAGCTTGGCGAAAAGAACGGGCTGCTTCTGCATGATTAAAACCGTAGGCTAAAACTAATCCTTGGTCGAAATAGCGTTGTGCTTGGGGTGATTTTGTTGTAATAAGATGGTGATGGCTTCCCATTCCAGTAAACAAAGGTGCAGTTGATTGCCTAACTTCACCTGATGTAGAACTAAACAGACTGAAGCTAATAGTTAAAAAGACACTAATAATAAAAATTTGCCAGCGTTTCATTGTGTTGACCTCTCTCTATTCATTAGCACTAGCTCCACTGTTTTGTCCTCAAAAATCGGGAACTGTGCAGAACTTAAATTTGTAATACACCACAGTTATAAAAATGAATCGGGATTAACTAGGGAAGAAATCAATATTCAAGAAGTCAGTGATAGAGGTTTGGCAATGCTTTGCTCCTAATCGATCTCATCTCAGAATTTTATTGTTCATCCCTAATTCTTCCCGATTAATACTTAATGTGGTGGTCAGCAAAGATAAACACTGAACAATCAAGGAATTGAGGGATAAAATTTAGCAATAAATAGAATAATATGCCAAAAGTTTGTGCTAAAAACCAAGGGGGTTGAGGAACAAAATAGCGATTGCCAAAAATCAGCTTTTGGCTATCCACACTAGTACGAGATTTTCTCCAATCGCAATACTAAGTATTAAACAACCTATTTATATATAAATCTCAATATGACATTCAAGCTGCTCTCCAAGATAAATAAGTCTTATCGCAACCTTTCTCTACAAAATATTATTACTATTCCTTTTTTGCTACAAATATTTATCACAGTAGGATTAGTCGGTTATCTTTCTTGGAGAAATGGTGAACGAGCAGTTAATAATGTGACGAGCAAACTAAGAAGTGAAGTGACTGCGGGAGTCAAACAACACCTAGAGAATTATCTAGAAACACCTCATTTGATTGTTCAGTTAAAACAAAATAATATCAAACTACAACAATTAACTGTTGCTAATTTTCTGGACTTACAACAAGACTTTTGGTCAACTATTCAGTTATTTAATTCTGTACGAGCTATTTATTTAGGGAATTCAGCAGGAAGGTTTATTTATATCAGACAACAAGATCGTCAAAATTATCTCGAAGAAGTAACAGAAGCACCTGAACGGAAAACTTATACTTTAAATAGTGTGGGTGAAAAACAGGAACTATTAGAGGTAGATGAATACGATCCCAGGCAGCGTCCTTGGTATACTAAAACTCAATTAACCCAAGGTAATAACTGGAGCGAAATTTATCCTTTTGCTGATGGAAAATTAGGTATCACCGCAGCAGGTTTATTGCAAGATAGTCAAGGTAAAACTCAAGGAATAGTTGGTGTTGATTTAGTTTTGAGTGGAATTGGTGATTTTTTAAGAAGTATCGAAGTTAGCGAAAATGGTCAGGTTTTTATTCTCGAACGCAACGGTTATTTAGTGGCAACTTCTACCGATGAAGCACCGTTTACTTATAATCAAGATGAAGAAAAAGAACAACGTTTGCGAGCTATTGATAGCCAAAACTTTTTAATCAAAGCTACATCGCAATATATAACTGAGCATTTTCATAGTTTACATAACATAAATAGCTCAAAACAACTAGATTTGAAGTTCAAAGGCGATCGCCATTTAGTCCAAATTGTACCATATCAAGATGAGCTTGGCTTAGATTGGTTGATTGCGGTGGTAATACCAGAAGCCGACTTTATGGCGGAGATTAATGCTAATACCCGCAATACTATTTGGTTATGCTTAGGAGCTTTGGCTGTAGCGATTATCCTGGGTATTTATACTTCTCAAAGAATTGCTCAACCAATTGCTAATCTCAGTCAGGTAACTAACTTGATGGCTCAAAGTGCGCGAGCCAAAAATACCAGCACGAAACTTTATCCTGTTGTTGAAGCAAAAAGCATTAAAGAATTAAAACTGTTGGCGCAGTCTTTTAACGAAATGGTGCTGTACCTCAAGACTGCTTTTAGAGATTTAGAAAATACTAATCAAGAACTAGAAAATCGTGTTAAACAGAGAACAGAAGCTTTAGTAATGGCGAAAGAAGCTGCTGATGCTGCAAATCGCGCTAAAAGTGTTTTTTTAGCGAATATGAGTCACGAATTACGAACTCCTCTCCATGCTATTTTAGGTTTTACTCAGGTTGCTTTACAAAATTCTACTCTTCAGCCACAGCAAAGAGCCAACCTAGTTACTGTTAAACGCAGTGGGGAGCATCTATTAACTTTAATTAACGATATTTTAGAGGTGTCTACGATAGAAGCAGGTTCAGTTTCAGTGAGCGAAAAACAGTTCGATCTGCATCTATTACTGGAAAATTTGGTTCAAATGTTTAGATTACGCTTGTCTACGCAGTCGCGCTCTGCAAGACTCCATAATAAAAACATAGAACTCAGATTCGATCTGGCTCCCGATCTTCCCCAGTATATTCAAAGCGATCCTGTAAAGCTCAAGCAAATTCTGATTAATCTCATTGAAAATGGCATTAAATTTACTTCTAAAGGCAGAGTAACCCTGAAAGTTAAACCAATAAAAAATCAGTTAGCAGCAAAATCCGATCTCAAAGTAATTAGCTTCACTGTCGAAGATACTGGTTGTGGTATCTCACCATCTGAACTAGAATCAATTTTTATTCCTTTTACCCAAACTAGACAATTTTCTCCTCAACAAGGAACAGGATTAGGATTAGCTATTAGTCAACAATTTGCTCATTTGTTAGGAGGAGAAATCAAGGTTAGTAGTATTTTTGGCA
Organism: Hyella patelloides LEGE 07179; assembly: GCF_900659865.1. Taxonomy (GTDB): domain Bacteria; phylum Cyanobacteriota; class Cyanobacteriia; order Cyanobacteriales; family Xenococcaceae; genus Hyella; species Hyella patelloides. The sequence goes on along the minus strand of NZ_LR213904.1, from coordinate 6,846 downwards.
AAGGTTCGACATTTGAGTTTCAAATCCCAGTGATTTTAGTAAATCGTACCCAGTTTTTAGTTAATTCAACTACTCAGCAATCGGCAATATATAATATGACATCTTTGCCTAAAAAAGAGCGACAACATCAGTTATATACCTGTTCAAAAGCGATCGATATATCTGCTTTAGCCAGTATGCAATCTCAATGGATTGCTAAACTTCAGCAAGCTGCTATTGAAGTTGATGCAGATACTATTATGAATTTAATCCAAGAAATTCCTCCAGATAATTCTGCTTTAGCCAAAGCACTTACCGAACTAACTAATAACTACTGTTTTGATGAAATTGTCGAACTAACTGAAGCTTAAGCTTAGAGTGGATTTCGTTTCTCTTCTTACAAAAGGTGCTTTGGAAGGGAAAGCTAAGGGGCTGATTCCGATCCTAAATCAAAAAATCTTTGCCATCAAGATTACTCTATCGTTAACTTTATTTTTGGCTACGCCACCAGCCTCGTACTAGTTTTAATTCATCATAGCTATAAGATTCACCCAAAAATTCCCTCAGAGTTTTTAAAGATAGATCGCCATGAACATAAATTGCATCTATGATTAATTTTTGTTTTTCTGCGGTTACTAATTGATTTAAAGCTACTGGCTGATTCATTTCCAAAAGCTCACTGAGATGAGTAGAAATAGTAGTAGTAGCATATCCCCTTTGTTCTGCTATTTCTGTAATGTTTAAGCCTTGCTGATGGAGTTGTAGAGTTGTCATTTGACTTTTACTGGGTAAAGGCTTGGGCAGTTCTTGCGATCGCACAAATTCTTGAATAATGCTCAGAAACTGCTCTCCATACTGCTGTAGTTTGTGTTGATTAACTCCAGATATTTTAGTGAATTCAGTGGCATTTTTGGGTTGTAATTGTGCCATTAATTTGAGAGTAGAATCGGCAAAGATTACGTAGGGAGCAATTGATTGTAGATCGGCAATATTTTTCCGTAATACTTTAAGTTTATCGTAGAGAATTTCGGCTTCTGCTTGGCGAGGATTATAAGCTTTATTTACTTGAGAATTAGCTGGTTTATTAATGGCAACAGTAACGGATTTTTGTTTCCTCAGAATTTCCCAACTACGTTTGTTTAATTTTAAAATGCGATAGCCATCATTGCTTTCACTTAATAGTCCTTGATGGAGTAAAGATCGCCCTAACATTTTCCATTCATCAAGGGTTTTATTTTTACCAATGCCATGAGTAGATAATAAATGATGTCCGTATTGCTGTACTTTTTTACTGCGAGAACCACGAAGGACATCTATAATCTGTCTCATGCCAAATTTCTGTTCACAACGGGCAACACAAGAGAGAAATTTTTGAGCTTCTATAGTCCAATCTTCTGTAGGTTTAGGATTAAGACAATTATCACAATTACTACAGTTTCCTGAAAATATTTCGCCAAAGTAACGCAAAACAATAGTACGTCGGCAAGTTGTTCCTTCAGCGTAATCTACTACTTGATTGAGTTGTTGCTTAGCAATTCTTTGCTCATTAATATCGGGTTTTTGAGCTATTAAATAATCAATTTTTTTGAGATCGCCAAAGCTAAAAAAGAGGACTGATTTGGCTGCTTCACCATCCCTTCCTGCTCTTCCAGATTCTTGATAAAAACTTTCTAAACTGCGGGGTAAATCAAAATGAAACACAAACCTGACATCGGGTTTATTAATACCCATTCCAAAGGCGATAGTAGCAACAATTACTCTGACATCATCTCTTAAAAAACTGGTTTGATTGTTCGCTCTTTCTCGATCGCTCAATCCTGCATGGTAAGGTAAAGCATCAATCCCATCATTTTTTAGTTTTAAGGCTACTTCTTCTACTTTACGACGACTTAAACAGTAAACAATTCCCGCGCCTGATTGTTGCTTAATTGCTTGAAGTAAGTGATAGTAACTGTTACTATCTTTAGCTCTAACTTCGTAACTTATATTAGGACGATTGAAACTTGCAAGATGAACATTAGGTTGCCGTAATCTTAGTTGTCCAATTATATCTTGCTGCACTCTTTTCGTGGCAGTAGCAGTCAGCGCAGTAATCGGTATCTTGGGGTATTGCTGTCGTAATTGTCTTAGTTGACGGTATTCTGGACGAAAATCATGTCCCCAATCTGAAACACAGTGGGCTTCATCAATAGCGATCGCACTTACCCCAACATGAGATACAATCTGTTGTAGAAAGGGATTAAAACGCTCGTTTAAGAGTCTTTCTGGCGCAACATAAAGTAGTTTAATTTTACCCTGGAGAATTGCTTGTTGACGCGATCGCTCTGTGGCATAATCTAGGGTACTATTCAAAAAAGTAGCTCCGATACCATTGTCTTGCAAAGAATCTACCTGATCTTGCATTAGAGCGATCAAAGGAGAAACTACAATAGTCAAGCCTGGTTTCAGTAAGGCTGGTAATTGGAAGCAAAGAGATTTACCACCCCCTGTAGGCATAATAACCAGCAAATCTCGATTATTAATCGCTTCTTCAATAATTTGTTTTTGCCCAGGGCGAAATACATCATAACCAAAGAAATGCTTTAGGGCTGATTCTAAAGAGCTAAATTGAACCACAATCAATTAATAAAATGCTTATTTCCTCTATAGTAAATTAACTTAAATAAGAATTAGAGCGAAAAAATTTTATAAAGCTGTTACGTCAGTAAAAGTAATTGGGAACTATAGGTATCAGTGATATATAAATTTTGATTTGATAATTATGATAAAAGCTTTGAAGTCAACTCAATATTTTTGTAAACTCAGCAATATATCTTTATTTTTACCAGTTGTTATCTGTTTAGTGTTTAATCTAGACACTAAATTAGTAGAGGCTTATCCTTCTAGAAGAGAAGCTGTCAGAGAATATGATATCTGCGAAAAGAGAAAAGAGATTTTAGATAAAGTAACGTGCATGACAGTTTTAAGAAATGGTTTAGAAGGTAATTATTATTACTACTATGAGACTGTAGATCTTTCTAGACAATTAGAAGATTATTCTAATCAAAAACTAAAAAGTATGTACCAAAAAGAGCGTCAACTTGTCGAACAGTATTTAGCTAGTTTGTCTAACGAATAATTATAATTAGATTAAAATCAAAACTTTTTTACAACACTTTTCTAGGAAAAAAATAACTTTATTCTAAAAAAATTTAATTAGCTAATTTCAATAAACTACAAACTTGATACTTTCCTTACGACCGTAGAGACACGATATATCGCGTCTCTACTTATTATTTTTTATTTAATCTCGACACAATAAACTTTCTCTAGTAGCAATTCCTGTAGTGGGGTTAACTCCTTCGGCTCTTTGACAAAGAAGATATACTTGATAGCGATCTAAAATCGCCCCCGAAAAATCTGCACCAGTAATATCAGTATTTTCAAAAGTAGTGCTAGTAGCTATAATATCTTGCAAGATAGCATTAGTAAGATCGGAATTTTCAATTGCCACTCTATCCATAAGAGATGCTGTTAAATCTACTCCAGACAAATTAGTATTAGTAAATACTGCTTTAGTCAAAATTGTTTGACTCAAATTTGAAGCTGAAAAGTCAGAATTACGCACATCAGCAGCAGCAAATACCCCTCCTTTTAAGTCCTTATGGGAAAAATCAGCATCATATATTTCGCTGTAAGTATAATTAACTGAACTATCTTGAGCATTAACAGGTTGTGCTGAGCATAAAATTAAAATTATAGCCAGACAAATTAAAGAAATAGCTGTAAAAAAATTTTGAAAAAGTTGTTTAATCATAACAGTTATTCTTCATAGTAAATAAAATTTTGATTAGTAGCAAAAGATTTCGCATCTTCTCCTAAATGTATAGTTAATTGTGATGTTACATTACCATCAAAAGAGCGATTATCTGCCAAATCTAAAATACCAAGATTCAAAGTGGTTTTCAGATAATTAGCAGCTTCTACATCTTGTGAGTGGCTGATAATAATAGTTCGACTTATATTTAGTGGTTTAGATTTAGCGATCGCAATATTTCTGAATTCTCGTTCTTGTAAATAAGCATAAACTTGTTTGGCTAACTCTGGATCATTTGTTGTATTTTGAATAATAATTTTAATCTCTTTAAAATTGCGATCGGGAAATGCTAAAGAATCAAAAGCAGAAAAAAACTTAATTGAAGTTATACCACCTTTTAAAAAGGTCCGATCTGCTAATTGATAATCGGAAAACAACCAAGAATTGTTACCTATCATAAAAGAAAATTCTGTCGGTTTTGATACTAAATTATCGAGACTCAGAGGGGTAATATAAAACTCATCTTGTTCGACAACAGTATTATTTAAAGAGCTTGAAGATTGGTAACTATTAGACACTTGATGATTTCGCTCTCCAATAACTTCTTTTCTGTCGAGATAAACAACCTTAGTAACACTAGCACCAAAAGCAACAGAGATTGCAGCAGTCCAGGTAAAGATAATACCCCAAAACAATCCACGGTGAAAAGAAGATAGCAAAATATATCTGGAATCAGTCTTGTTTGATAATTTGTAATTCACAGTTGATATAACTTAATATTATTGCAAGTAAAATATATATTTCTTAAATATCACTCTTGTACAGTAGGCAATCATTCTCTGTCAACTCGCGCGTGCTTAAGGCGACGGGGCTTATCCCCATCTCTTGGACAAGTAAACTTTTGAGGTTTCCTCATAAAGATAGCCCATCAGGAAACTTCGCCTCTCTTGGTCAGCATTCGGTTGTTCCCAAATGCGTCGGGTATAAAACTCTTATGCCGATATTATCCCACAGAGATGGGACTCAGGGTCTGACCGCAAGTTCGCTCGTCAACCAATCCCCTAATTTTAGTTAGGGGACAAAACCAGAGTTGATTGCTAGTTATAGTAGTGTTGCATAAAGCTAGAGGTAGACAGATCAATGGAAACACAAGTAATTCCCATTATCCTTGCTGGGGGTAAAGGAGAGCGTTTTTGGCCAGTTAGTCGTTTGAAGCGACCCAAACAGTTTTTATGCTTAGATGGTAGTGGTCGAAGCTTAATGCAAGCTACAGCAGATCGCCTGTTAAACTTAGCAGGAGGCTGGGAAAACCTCTGGGTGATTACCTCTTCGATTATTGCTGATGGGGTTAGAGAACAGCTACCAGAGTTACCCGAAAGTAATTTGTTGGTTGAGCCTGAAGGAAAAGATACCGCCCCCGCAGTAGCTTGGGCAACAATAGAAGTAGCCAAACGTTATGGTAAAGAGGCTGTACTGGGTTTTTTCCCCGCAGATCATTGGATTGGGGATTGTAACGCTTACGAGGAAACCCTCAAAGCTGCGATGCAACAGGCTATAACTGAGCCTTCCATTGTTACTTTAGGTATTAAACCCAATCAACCTTCTACTGGCTACGGTTATATCGAACAAGCACAAGAAAAAAGTAACTTTAACAATTTACCTGTTTATCAAGTAACTCGCTTTACCGAGAAACCAGACAAAAAGACAGCCCAAGCTTTTATTGATACTGGTAAGTACAGTTGGAATAGTGGAATCTTTATTTTCCAAGCAGGGGTAGTATTAGATGAATTAAGTATTCACGCCCCAGAAATTCTGAATCCTCTGTTAGAAAAAGGTAAGGCTGCTTATGCAGAATTAGAAAAGCTTAGTATTGACTATGCTCTGATGGAGAAAACTAAACTAGCTTGTGTCTTACCCGCTAACTTTGGTTGGGACGATCTTGGTGACTGGAATGGAGTCGAAAGATTACTCAAAAAAGATCGCGACAATGTGGAATTAGCCACTCACATCGGTCTCGATAGTAAAGGTACAGTGCTTTATGCTAGTGATGAAGATGAGGTTATTGTCACTATTGGGTTAGAAGATGTAGTAGTGGTACGGGATGGTAAAGTTACTCTGGTAGTTAAGAAAGATCGCACCCAGGATATTAAAAAGGTAGTGAAATCTTTATCTAAAGACGATCGCTTTAAAAAATTACTTTAAATTATTTGATCTCTAACAGAAAAATAATAGTGGACAACAATTTTCAGGGTGAGTGGTATTAATTACTCGCCTTATTTTTTATCTATCTCTCTCAATAATAGCGATCGCTATTATGATACTGTTAGGATGAGCCTTCTTTGTTTATTGGTTAGGAGATAATTACTCCCCACTTCCCTACTCAAATAAGTAATACATCTCAAAACTCATGATTTGAGTCCAGAAATAGTTGTTTGAGACGCGATCTCCCAAGCGATAGTATTCAAAGTACTAACAAATATTGACGAGGGTTCAGCCAAGACCATCGGTAAACCGCGATCTCTATATTGGGGAACGGTCGAATCCAAAGGAATACAGCCAAGATACGGAACTCTTATTTTTGGCGTAAGGTTTTCACCGTCTTGAATTTCATACTTTTGCTGAGACATATCGGGAGCCATTTTATTGCTCATATTTTCTACTAAACCAAAAATAGGTACTTTCAATTGTTCAAACATCTTCAAAGTTTCATAGGTATCTGAATGAGTCTCCTGTTGAGCGGTGGCTATCATCACGACACCATATATAGGAAGAGCTTGAGCCAGAGCAAGTTGAACATCTCCGATTCCTGGCGGTAAGTTGACAAGAAGATAATCTAAATTTCCCCATTGCACGCCCTCAAGAATTTGCCTAACTGCTTTATTGAGCCAATCATCACACCAATCTTCCCATGGCTCTCGATCGATTAATGACTCACGGTTCGCTTAAATCAAAAATGATTAGGGAAATAAAATAGCTAAAGTGTATGCTGTTATTGAAATTCAATGAATAGAGAGAGCTATATTATTGAAAGGAACGATTTCAGAACGAGCAGATGATCTACCTCTAATCAT
>NZ_LR213903.1 GCF_900659865.1 Hyella patelloides LEGE 07179 | reverse complement strand
GCACATCTCGGTTTGGATTTGTCTATACCTGATAATATTATTTTGTTATTTCAACCTCCTTACTGTCAGTAACGTTAATCCGATTGAAAGATTGTGGAAAGAAGTCAAAAAATTCTTGAAAAATAAAGTCTTTGATTCCCTAGATTTTTTAAGAAGAAAACTAGCAAATATCTTAGCTGAATTTACTCAAGCAGATATCGCTTCCATTACGGGATTTGATTTCATTCTCGATGCATTATCTGTAGCTGGACTTTAGGAAATTGGTATAATTTAGCTGAATTTTAATAAGTGGACATGATGAAACTGAACCATATTAAAAAATGCTATCCAAATTAAAATCCTCTGATACCAAATCCGAATTACATACCCAGTTTATAGATGAAACCGTTAAATTCTGTAGTGACGTTCCATGGAACGTCACTACAATAGTTATTTATTGGGGGTTTCACTAAACGAAACGGATTTGGTATGACTCCTGATTCCTAAGTTTTACAGTTAACTCCAGTTAGCCTTACCTACTTAGGTGAGATTTTTCTTTTGCAATAACTGATAAACTCTGATTCCCCCAGTAGTAAAAGCGATCGCCACCAACCCAGGAATCCAAGCTAACCAACCACCTTGAGCCATAATTAACCAACAAACACCAGATAAAATAATTACACAGCTACCTATTCCGATGTTGCGATCGAGATAGTTGCGTCCCATCCAAATGACTAACGCACTGCTAGTTGACCAAAAACCAATCCATAACCAATCCCCCCATAGAGGTAACCACCAAATAAGCGGGCGATCGTCTTCTACATGACTAATTAATTGACTAACTACGTGAGCGTGCAGATTTAGACCTCTAGTTTTACCGATCGCAGTATCATGAACATCGGGGACTGATTTTGCAGTAACTCCTATGATAACTATGCGATCTCTAATCCAATCAGGATCGAAAGTGTCTTTTGATTCTAAAATATCGCTAATGGATACTTGTTGCGCTATTTGGGGTGTGCGACGATAGGAAATAAGTAATTGATTACCGCGATCGTCTAAACTTTGATAACCCGCGCTACGATTGGTTAATCTAGCGATAATTTGCGAGCCAAATTGCCAATTTCGATCCGAAGTTGTGACGGGGATATCTTTACTTTGTAAATAACGATATGCTAATTGCCAGGCAAAGGAATAATCGGTATTGCAATAGGTAGTGTTTGCTAAAGGATTGGGACTGCGAGAGAGTAAATAACGACGCACGTTATCATCTGCGCCTTTAGTAATTTGATTATCGTCGTAAATATTAACAAAACCTACTTGTTCATCTAGGCTAGCTTGGGGAGGAGAAACGCTATTTTCCAGGGTATCCCCCATACAGACAGCTATTATATTAGACTGCTGCCAATGTTTGGTTAGTTTTGAGTTATTATTGGCGTTAGCTTCTAAAATAGGGCGATCGCGAAAAATATCAATGCCAATTACTGTGGGTTGATGCTGTTGTAGTTTAGCGATTAATTCTGCCAAAACATTATCGGGAAGAGGAAAGCCATATTTGTCGCTACCGATATCCCTTTCATCGGCACTGACAATTAGAATACGACGATCGCTTTCTTCGGCGGGTAATTTTTGACTCAGATAATCAAAAGCCTGTAGTTCCCAAGTTTGCAAGATTCCTAATGTTCTCAAGCCAATAACTGTTATAGTTGCGATCGCACTACTGACTAATGCCAAAGAAAGTTTGATTTTAGAGGAAGAAGCCTTTTGATGTGGTTTATTTTCTGTAATTAATTGTTGCCAAGTGGGAGGAATTTCCCCAGGATTTTGCACTATTAGAGGTAGCCAAGAAGCGCAGGGATATCTATCTTCTAATCCTTGTAATTTTGCTCTGGATTCTTTGACTGCTAAGTAAAAACTTTCTCCTCTAGCGTAAGCGGTTAAAAAATATTTGAGAAATTCTTGAGCTACTTTATCTGGTACTGGTTCGCGCATCACCAGAATTTGCGGTATTTTTAAATCGGTTAATTCTTGAGCTAACCCTAAACCATCACAGGAGTTGAATATTGCTATTTTTAAACCTTTGACTACTGCTTTTTTCAGAGCATATTTTAATTCATTAGTAGTTAAACTATCTTGTTGATTGAGATAAATACAGCCCGTTTTTTTATTGCGATCGCTATTACTATGTCCTGCAAAAAAAAGAATATCCCAGCCATCAGTATGCCATAATTGTTCGGTTACTTCTTGTCTTGTGGGTTCGACTAATAAGGTTACTGAACTATTGGGTAATTGTTCTAATAAATAGCGATCTTGTTTGGTATCGATTCCTTGACTATTACCAATAATGGCTAAAATTCTGACTTGGGTTCGGAAGCTCGTTAAACTAACTGTTTCTTTTTCATAATTAGCACTACTAATCGCGATTTCTGCTTGCGAATAGGGTTCAAACCAATTAACTAAATGCCAAGGTAAACATTGTAATTGAGTATTTTCTGTTTGAATAAGAATTCTAATTTCGTTATTGGGATTTAGTTTAGCTAAAAACTTTTCTTTGAGAGGGCGAAAACTATCAGTATCTAGCCAATGATTAAAGCTAGTGAGCAATTGATGGGAAGCGCGATCGCAATTTTCAGCATAGGAATAATTAGAAACAAATACTTTTTTCGCTTCTAATCTAGTAGAAATATCTAAATTCAAATAAGAAGTTTGCCATAAATTATATTGTTGAGGAATATGTGGTGCTGGTGGTAGTTCAGCATTAATTTCCAATTCAGGAGAGAAACCTGCTTGACTAATTAGTAAGATAACAGGAAAACCTTTAGTAAAACTCCCTTTACTTATTTTTAAAGTAACTATATACATTTATCAGTTACGCCGAAAGACATAAAATAATTAATTTTTTTAGTCAATTAATAGCTATTAGTTAGTAGTTAATGGCTCGTTATCAATCATTACTCATTACTTGTTTCTACTCTTTTTTAAAGTTTAAATTGCTCTGAAAATTTTACATCACCCAAAGTAATTTCTACTGTAAAAACTTCTTCTGCTTGCCCACTAAATTGTAGTTGAACATAGTTATCTCTATTTCTAGCTTGAGCTTGCATAAAAACTTCCCCTGATGACTCTAAAACTTGTAACTTTAGGCTTTCTGGTAAATAAATATCATTAGAGCTAGAATGTACTTGCAAAGTAACAGCAATGCTTTCGCTTTCTTCTGGTTTTATTTCGAGCAATAATACTACATTGCGATTATTAAATTGAAGTCCTAAATTGATTAACTTAGCTCTACTCACACTATTATTGACGATCTGCGATTCGGATACAGTTGGCTCTAATAATTCCACACTTCTAAACCCAAAAGCTGGCGTTAATTGCTCTGGAGTTAATAAATTTTCTACCGTTTGCCATCCTGTTTCAAAAATATTGTTAAACCACTGACCTAAATTGATGAGAGAATTATCATCAGTAGATTCTTGGGATTCTAGTAATTCATGGATGCGATCGATTAAAGCTTCTGGTGGTTTAAGATCGTTTAATGGCAACTCTTCTGTCGAAACTTGAAGTATGAAGCCTAAGATATCTGCTTTTTTTAACGAATCATCAATTTGCACCACTACATAGCCAATACGTAAATCCCAAACCTCAAGAGGAATTTGACAGCTAGATGCAGCACTTTTAACGGGACGACATTCTAATTTGCCGACTCCTGGTATTTCCAAATCTGCGGTATTGTTACATAGTTGCATTACAGGATTCCAACTATCACTATGGGCTAAGTCTGTATGTATACCCAACATACTTAAATAGTTATTTACTACCGATACTGCTATGGTATTCAGCAAAATTTGTTCCGCCTTTTCCTTTGTCGGCTGTTGTGCAGCAAATTGGCTTCCTGTATGGCGTATTTCTGCCGTAATCGGTAAAGAAACCGCAAAATTGTCTATTTTTGGAGATTTAGAAGTCATGATCTTTACTTTAAACATATCCTTGAGATTTACTAAACTCTCGTAGTAATGGCTTACATTTACGTTGATAAAAACTGCTTAATGTTCCTGCTGATACACCATACTCTGCTGCTAACTGTTTCCAAGGAGTTTCAGGAGGTAATCGGCTCAAAATTAGGGTTTGTGCAGTAATTTGAGGATGATTTTCTACATAAATTTGACGTAACTTATTTTGAGAATCGGCTAAAACCCATTGTTCGATTTCTTCTAACAAAGGAGGAATACTAGATTTAGCTGGTAAATTATCTACTGGATCGATAATTTTATTATCATTACTTACTCGGACAGATACTTTTTGCTGATTCTGCTTTACTGTTTTGATATAACCGTCTTTAAGTCGCCACCTAAGATAATTATTTAACCAAGTAACAACACCAGCCTTATCAGGATCGTAAACTTTACCAGAATTGCCTTCGCAGATATTCTGACAAAAATAAATCCAGGTTTCTTGTAGTGCATCCTCATAATATGGAGTACTTTCACGCCACAATTGACTATCAACTAATCTAATAATTTGCGTCAAATTTTGCTGGCGTTCTTTGCTACCAGGAGAATGTCTGCAAGCTTCGTTCACAAGCTGTAATAAGAATTGCGCTGAGCTTTTCATCTATCAAAGAATGTTACTGAATATGACTGCACTATAATTAATATTGTCATTAATTATTGTCTTAATTTTGAGATAACAGTACAAAGTAATCCTTGATTTTTAATTTTTAACAAAATATTTTAATTCAATAGGCTTACATTTAACTCATCAACCCTCAAGAAATAATTTATGCGAAGCGTAATAAAAATTTACAAAATATTTTGCATAGCAAAGTAGAGACTGCTTTGATGAAAGATTTTTTCAGCTAATTAAAGACCAAGGAACAATTGCCAGAAATATGACTATATGTGCAGCTATAGTAGTAGTCTGATCTCCAGTATTAGGATCGTCAGCCGATAAAGACAAGACAGATAGTTCAAAGGGCTACCTACAAACAAAATTAGGGTAGCAAGTATGTTTGTGTTTGCTACTCATAAACTAAATGTTAAAACCCGTACATAGATATTAGATATTTATACCTAAAATTATCGGACAAGATTCATTGGCAGGTACTACTTTTGATTTTTGATTCTACAATGGCATAGTATTTCACATCGCAAGCCACCTTTATTTATCAATATCAATTACTATAGCGATCGCATATAGTTTGATGTTCTATTTGATGCTCAGAACAGTTAGTAACAATTTCTAAACGTACTTTAACACTATTTGCCGAAGCAGTTTTGGCGATCGCATATAACAATTTTTGTGCTGTTTGTGGATTGAGAAAACCACTTTTGGTAATATGAAGACTATCGGTATCGCTTAATTCTTCATACTTAAAACCGTTAACTTTTTCTTCTTTAATTACTACTTCTATTAGTTGTTCTAGTTGTTCGGTATTTTTGTCAATTTGTTCGACGATTAATTTTTCTCTTCTAACAGGTATTTCGATCATTTTTGTTTCTACCTGTTTACGAACGACAACTTCTCCTATCTTTTGCTGGCGACGATCTACTTTTAACTTTTCTTCTAGTAGAACAAATTGCTGAGATTCTTTGACTTCTGGTATTTGATGATTGGGTTGCGAAACAAGATCGACTTCAGACGAATCTGGAGAAGGTTTTGCTACCGCTTTGTTATCGCTTTGGTTGCTACTTTCACTCAAAGTCATTTACTTAATTAGTATTTTTATTAGTTACGCTTTCAAATAAGTACAGGTAGAGCAATTTACCCTACCTGGTTATATATTACGTTAATGTTTAAAAGGGGACAAAATTAGACATTGCGATTGGGATCGAGATCGCGATTTACTACTGCTTTACCATCGGTTTCGATATCTAATTCTTCACGGCGTACTGTCTCTTTGGCAGATACAGTATCTCGTTCTACTTCTTTGCGAACGCTTACTTCTTCTCGTACAAAAGCCTGTTTTTTAATGTCGGCTGTTTCTTCGTACACTTCCATTCTGGCAACTTCGCCTTCATTAAAAGCAGTTGCACCAGGAGTAACTGCTTTATAGTCAGTAGGGTTGCTGCGTTCAACAACGATTCTTTCTTTCTCCACAGGGACGGAAACCTTTGCGGTTTGAGTTTCTACTTTCTTTCCTACGGTTACTGTACCAGCAAGAAAGCGGTCTTTGTTAGCTACTAGACGCTCTTCGTAAAGCTTGAGAGTTTGGTTTTCCTCCAAGTTTTGATGACCATAAAGGCTGGGTTCATTATCGTAGGTATAGGAGTCTCTATCGTATCTTCCAGTTGCTCCTGTACCCACAGTGCTAACAGTGTCGTGTTCTGCGCCACGATAAACTGTTCTAACTTGTTCTTCATAATCATAGTCGATAGTCATATCGTCACTATATTCAGGAAGATGTTCTGCTTGTTCTTTAGTTAAACCAGTAACATAAACTCGTTCCTGACCATAATCAACTTTTGCTCTACCTACTGGTAATAAAACTTTTTTGCCAAAAATCCAAAAACCAGTGTCCAGTACTAAATAGCGAAAACGTCCAGTTTCATCGACGATGATATCGTAAACTGAACCAATTTTATCGTTACTATAGTCATAAACAGTAAAGCTTTTAATATCTTCTCCACCAAAAACATCTTGTTTGTAATTAGGATATAAATCTGCAATTTTAACTAAAGCCATAAGTTGTAATGCCTCAAATATTTTTTTGTTTCTTGATGTCTTTAGCTTATTGAAATTTTTTTTTTGATACTTCTAGCTTTCGTTATAGATATGAGTATCACCTTGTATATCTTAAGGTATACAAGTCTTTTTTTTTACTGAAAAAAGAAGTAATCTACAACTTATGATGGTAGCGAATAATATTTAAGTTAAAATTTGCCAGTGAGAAAACAAAATAACAATAGTCAACCTAATATTCGTGGAGACGGTTGGCGAGGAGAGATCGAAGAAATTATTAGTGGAGCTTCGGGAGGATTTCTGTTTGGAATCCCTCTACTGTATACGATGGAAGTATGGTTTATCGGCTCTTATGTGCAACCGCCAGTTTTGTTGTGCATTCTGGGCGTTACTTTTGTAATTATTTTACTACTAAATCGTATAGAAGGTTTTCGTCCTCAAGAAAGCGAAACGTTGTTCGGAGCTATTGCAGAGACTTTTGAAACCATTGCAATCGGGATGACTTGCGCCATGTTGATGTTAGTTATCTTGCAACGAATCGATGTGCAAACTCCCTTAACTGAAATACTGGGCAAAATAGTTTTTGAAGGTGTACCATTTTCACTAGGGGTAGCTTTTTCGCGTTCTCTTCTGAGTGGTGATGCAGAGGTCAGTTTTAAAAATCGCAATCAAACAGAGTCTCGATATTCTGGTAAGCACAAAATAATTTGGCAAGACACTTTAGCCGATTTCGTCGCGACTTTAATTGGTGCTTTATTCATTGCTTTTAGTATTGCTCCTACTGATGAGGTGGTAGTATTAGCTGCTTCGGCTTCTCCTTTATGGCTACTAATTATTATCGCTGCTTCTATGCTAATTTCCTATGGTATCGTGTTTGCTGCTAGCTTCACTAACTATAGCGAGCGTCGTCAACAGCAAGGGCTTTTTCAATCTCCTCAAAGTGAAACCGCGCTCTCTTATCTTATTTCTTTAGTGGCTGGATTGCTTATGTTGTGGTTTTTTCAGAAAGTAAGTTTAAACGATCCTTGGTTTATCTGGTTACGCTACGGTATAGTACTATCCTTACCAGCTAGCATAGGCGGTGCAGCAGGGCGTTTAGCAGTATGAAGCAGCAAAAGCCACAAAATTCCTCGCAGCGTTCTTTTGTTGAAAAAGTTAGCCTAACGATTTCACTCTCTATTGTTAGCTTGATAGTGGTTTTGGTTTGTTACACTTGGTTCACAGGAGACAATAATCCACCTGTTTTATCTGTAGTTACGGCAACTGAAATTCGAGAAATCGAACAACAATATTATGTACCTTTCACTGTCAGTAACTCTGGAGGAATGACTGCTGAATCTGTAGAAGTAACTGCTAAATTGATTTTAAAAAATGGGGATATCGAAACTGGTAGACAACAAATGGATTTTTTATCTCGTCAGGAACAGAGAAATGGTGAATTTATCTTTGGCAGCAATCCCAAACAAGGAAAGTTAACTGTTAGAGTGGCTAGCTACAGATTGCCATGAATAATCTCGATCTCTCATTGAACATTAAACAGGCAACGTTCAATAAGCAATAAAAGATAAATGTTCAATAAAATAACTCTTTGCTAACTTGTTTTTATTCTTTGATAGCGTGCTTGTACTAATAAGTAGATGGCATAAGCAACTAAACCTGCTGCGGTCAAACCGAGAAAAATTTTTCCAAAAGGTTGTTGAGCAAAAGTTAATAAAATACCGTCTAATCCTTTGACTTTGTCTGGGTTATACTGGTGAGCAGCTTGCAAAATAAAGAAACCCACAGCGATAAAGACAACGCCTCTAGCAGCTATTCCAATACGGCTAATATTAACTAACCAGTCTTGTTGCTGAGAACTTAATTCTGACAAATTGAGCTTTTTGCGAAATTTGGTTTTATAAGCCTGATAGAGTCGCCAACAACCAAGTCCAATAGCCAAAGCCCCAGCTAAACCAACTAACCATCTTCCAAAAGGTTGCTGCATTACCATCGCTGTCCAGTCTTGCTTGGAACTACCACCACCGCTACTAGCTTTACCAGAGCCAATTGCCAATAATCCCGCATTTACAGCGACACCAGTATAAGTCAGTCCGCTAAAAATGTGACCTAATCGAGTAAATATTCCTTTAGCATCAGTTCCTTCGTCTTGAGGATCGTTAATTGCTTGAACAAAACGCCAGATTACATACCCTACCAAACCAAAGGCAATTAAAGCCAGTAAAACTTTTCCAAAAGGTTGAGCAGCGATCGCGTGTAATACTCCTGTCGTGTCAGTGGTTTCACCGCCAGCACTAAATGCTGCTAACAATGCCAAAATACCGATTGCACCGTAAACAAAACCTTTGGCAGCATAACCAAATCTTGCCAGAGTTTCCATATTATAAAACTAATAACTTTGGCTACATTTTAGGTAATTAAAACCAAAGTTTTATCCATCTAAATATGTAAATTATTCTTTTGTTGTTTTGTGTAGTCCCTAATTAATAGTGAATACATTAAGTAATGCAAAGAAAACCAATTTACAAGATTAATGACTGCTTTATTTAGCTCTTTAAACAGCGATCGCTTTTCTGGTTTCAGCTTAGTTTTGAATTAGTCAATGCCAACGCTGAATACAAAGACGGTATTTTGAACATAACTTTACCCAAAGCTGAAGAAGAAAAAAATAAAGTTGTCAAAGTTAATATTGGCTAACGTTTTCTTCTTAAGTATTCGACTTGTTAAGTAGATCGAGGCATTAGATAAGGCAAGTTGAAGCTTTGTAATTGGGTTTCTATTAACTTGCAACAATAGTTTTAGAAACCCAATTTATTTTGATAACCATTAGATTATCCGTTTGCGACGGGACTTGGGACTAAATCTGAGGGGTGCAGCGATCGCTCTAGATTTGGCAGCAGAAATTGCCCAACTCAAAGCCCAGGTAAGAGCTTTACCACAAAAGCAGTTTTAACTAAAAGCTCTGAGCTTTTTTAGTTTAAATGTTACTAGAATAATTACATATCTCATAGGGAGAACTGACCATGACTGAAACTAACAATAATCCTGACACTAAAGAAACAACCATCGTTCCTGTAAGTTCCGAAACTAATGCGTTAGTCGAGCAAGAAATGGCAGGGGAAAGCGACCAACTCAAAGCAGAAACCAAAGCCTTGGTCGAAGCAATTAGAAAACGAGCGCAGTCGGAAATTGAAAATGCTCAAACTCTAACTCAAGATGCCTATCTTAATGCTGTCCGCAGTGCCAGGGAAGCAATCGAGCAAAACCAACTACTCGACCCCAAACGGATCGAACATTCAGTGGAAATGATTCAAAGGGATGCCCAAGAAAATTGGCAAAAAACTGTTGATGAAATTACTACTTTAGGCGATCGCCTCCAGGAAGCTGCTCAATCCGCATGGGATATCTTAATGGGTAAAGATAATTCTGGAGCGAAATAACTGCCGAACAATCTTAGCAGCAATCGGCAAAAAGAAAGGTCATTTTAAGTCTAGGAATTGTAGTTTGAGGAGGATTGCATTGCTGTGGCTGAGTAGTGGAACGAGCCAAAAACTTTCCTATCAGTCGTCTTCCAAAAGATATTTTAATTCAAAAAAACAACTTTAATTTTTATTTTCCTCTGGCTACTTGGATTCTTATTAGTCTCGGTTTAAGCGCGTTAAGAAAGGCTATGGAAACTAATAACTTGTTAAAAAAACAACAATATCCTTTTTAAACGTATGGTTAAGAGTAACTAACTTGCCAAGAGGCTACAGCTAATTTTGAGACGGGATCTAAAAATCTTTTCGTAATTCATCGATAGTATTGTAGATGAGAACATTTATTGTTGCCTCAACTCATCTGGAACACTACCTATACTAAAGCTTGCACTAGACAAAGAAACAACCAGAAAAACTATTCACCACCAGACAACAAAACTCTGAACCTAGCCGTATTGGTGGCTCTCTGGGACAATGAACTTAAAACCGCAATAGAAATACAGTAATGGTAATCTTTAGCGTTACCATAGCTAGAATGTTCAAACAACTCAAAAATTGGTTGGCTAATCAGCGTAGTTTTTTATTCTCTTGGTACACAAAAGATTCTCAAGAGACTCAAGAACCAGAGCGATCTCTGACTGAACTACCACCAGAAACGAAAAAACAGTTAGTTGATTTAGTTCAAAATTTACCTAACAACCCCATAGAACAAGAAGCAATTTCTGTAAAACTAGATGAGGCTTGGAAACGCTGGCGTGAGGATCCAAATAATGCAAATAACTCGGTTGTAATTTTAAGTAGCCCTATAACTGCGGTGTCTATTATCATCTCAGAGACTATGAAAAAGTGGTCACAGCAAAAACAAATAGACATCAAGCTTTTACCTTTAACAGCTAGACCAACTGAAATCACGGATATTAAAGCCAAATTAGAGCATTTTCTCAAATATAAGTCCGAAAAAGAAAACCATGACGAAAAATCAGTCGAAGTAATGGTAATTCCTAATCTTGGTTGGTGTTTTCTGCGCTCTTTAAATGGTTTAGAAGGCATTGAATATTTGCAATCTTTGTTGTGTCAACATTTTCAACATCGCTTTTGGGTTATCGGTGCAGGTCAGGTAGGCTGGGAATATCTCGACTTGGTGTGTAACCTTTCCGCATATTGTGGAGAGACATTTGTTTTACCAGAAGTTTCACCAGAAAATTTACAAACATGGCTCAATCCTATTGTCGAACAATTAAGTGTTACTTTCGATCGACCTAGAATAGACCAACAACTTTTAAAAAACGACAAAGACGATCAAACCAGATATTTTGAGAGTTTAGCAAATGTTGCTGAAGGAGTTAGCACTATTGCAGTACAGGTTTTTTTAAAGTCTATTTACCAGCAAGTAGAAAATGACGATCAAAACGAAGAAGAACAAGCAAAATCAAAGCCAAACCCTCTAGCAAAGACTCCCCAGTTACCCAATTTACCTTCTATAGATTCGATAGATCGATATATTTTATATTCCCTTTTATTGCACAATGATTTAACAATGTCTGCCTTAGCCGAAAGTTTAGGAGATGGAGAAGGCGAAGTACAAGGTAGAGTGCAAGTATTAAGACGTAAAGGGATAATCGAGCAACAAAATAAAATCTTGAAAATCAATCCTATTCACTATCCTAAACTCAAACAAGAATTAGACAGTAATAATTTTATTATTAGTGGAAATTAGGGAAGAAAGCAAAATGCTGTAATTATCAATGATTAAATTTATGAATATTCAAATCTATTGGTTAGCACAATCTGCAAAAGATGCAGTCAAAGAAACAGCAGAAGATACAAAAGATATTGTTTCTCAAATTACCACAGGAAAAGTCGCTCAAGGAATATTGATTTTATTAACTGCATATACAGTTTTAAGAATATTAGATAAGCTGATTCTTTGGCTATCAGAAAAAATTGCTAAAGAATGGCGGTTACGCGTCAAACAGTTTTTACCCTTCTTACGCATGGTAGTGTTGACCACTACTATTGTAGTGTTAATGAATTTGTTTCTTAACTTATCAAAGGAAAACATTCTTGCAGTAACAGGTACAGTAGCGGTAGCTTTGGGTTTTGCTTTTAAAGACTATGCCAGTTCAATTATTGCAGGTGTAGTAGGTTTATTTGAATCTTCCTATGGAGTAGGCGATCGCGTTAAGATAGGAGAAAATTATGGTGAGGTGGTTAGTTATGGCTTACGCTCCGTCAGAATCCAAACCCCAGACGATAACTTAATTACTATCCCTCACAACAAAATTTGGACAGAAGCAGTTTCTAACGCCAATGCAGGTGCATTAGAAGCACAGGTAGTTACCGAGTTTTATTTTGCTCACGAAATTGATGTCAACTTAGTCAGAAAAATTCTCTATCGTGTAGCCCAAACCAGCAAGTATACAGCTCTCAAGTTACCCATTGTGGTTATTATCGAAGAAAAGCCTTGGGGTACTATGTTTAAACTTAAATCTTATCCCCTCGATGCTAGGGATGAATTTGTTTACAAAACCGATTTGACTTCCAGAGCCAAACAAGCTTTTGCAAAACACAACTTTGCTTATCCTCGTATTTTTGATGTTGAAAGCGCACAATCCAACAAGCAGTAATACCGTTTTTCGCTCATCGATTGTAGACTTAGTTTCAAGCTAAAATTTTTAGTTTCTAGATGCTTTCATCTTACCCTAGAACAAGATCGTTGATTGACCGAGAGGGATGTCGAGGTGTTGACGTTTGAAAACAAAGGTGGGTAAACAATGAAAACTCGCGTTAATATCCAAAAAGGCGATCGTTTTGGATTGCTAATGGTCATATTGGCAGCAATTCTGTGGGGAACCATTGGTCTAGTTGTTCAGGCTATCAGTATAAAGAGAAAAAACCCAGAGATAAAACTATTGCCGAGAAGTTTAATAATTATCGCTTTGCTGATTATAGAGAAGAAATAAGTGAGCTAATTCAAAAAATTTGTGATGTTACTGTGAAGACAATGAAAATTATTGAACAAATGAATAGTAAAAAATAATGATAATTTAGATGGGCATTGCCCACCCTACAATAACTATGAAATGTATAATTTTGTTATCGATCGATCTATCTGATATTGATACTTAAAGTTAAGTTACTCATACCCCAATAATTAAAACAATTATTAAATAATTCATCGCTAGCAGTTCTTAAATCACCATCATCAGAAACGATCCCACCTTTGATTAAAGTCCCTCTGTTTGTTTTCAAATTTAAACGCATTTTGCCATCTTCTTCATGCTGCAAAAATAATTTACCTCTGGCTAAAGTTTGTCCCGCACGACTAATTATTTTACATTCCATAATTTTTATTTTTTCTTTGGTAATCTGAGGGCTTGAGAACTAATAGGACCCAAAATACGATTCAGTTTGCGTAATTGCTCTGCTGTACCCATACAGATTAAGGCATCCCCTTCTAAAATTAGGGTATCTCCCCCAGGACCTGCTATCAAATTACCATCAAAACGGCGGATTGCTAAGACTAATGCTCCAGATTGAGAGCGTAAACCAGCTTCTCTCATGGTTTGGTTGACATAAGGACAAATTTGCTTGTCAATGAGGACTTCTTCCAGATAATAAGAACGATTTGCCCCTGTAATAATACCATCTACAAAGTCCATTACTTGAGGTCTGAGGGCTGCTGCTGCTAGTCTTTTCCCTCCTGTGATATAAGGAGAGATAACTGCGTCTGCGCCTGCTCTTTGAAGTTTTTGTACTGCCTCTTCCGTACTAGCTCTGGCGATCGCTCTTATTTGAGGATTTAAAGTTTTAGCAGACAATACAGTATAAAGATTTTCCGCATCAGAAGGTAATGCCGTAACCAAACAAATCGCTTTTTCGATCTGAGCGCGCTGCAAAATTTCATCTAGGGTAGCATCCCCTAAAATAACGGTATAGCCTAACTGTTTGATTTCTGCTACTTCTTCGAGGTCATCATCGATAATCACAAAGGGAATTCCTTCGGCTGCAAATTCTCGTACTACAGAACTACCAGTACGCCCAAAACCACAGACAATATAATGTTGATCCAGAGATTCGATGGCTTGTTGTTCTTGTCGCATTCTGATTCCTTCTTGAAAATAACCTTGAATAAGGGCTTCGGTAAAACGATTGACAATATAACCAATGGTAAGTAATCCCATCAAGATCAGCCCAATGGTAAAAATACGTCCTCTGTCTCCTAATGGGTTGACCTCCGAAAAACCTACGGTGGAAAGAGTAATAATGGTCATGTAAGCGGATTCTGACAAAGACCATTTTTCAACCAAGTAATACCAGAGAGTTCCTAATAAAACGATTCCACCTAGAGTAATACCTCCAGCGATTAGTTGTTGGCGCAAACGCCCGTATTTTTCCTCAAAGGAATAGTTACGCATTCAGAACTTTTTTATCTATGATTCTTGATAGATGGATTATGTTTGCTAGCTTAACGTGCGACTCGTTTAGTACAAAAGTAGTATAAATACGTGGTACTAACTTGGAGAATTAGATAGAGTCACTTTATCTAAATGAACCATGATAACTGAATATTATGTATAGGTGAGGTAATCCTGTAACAAGGTAGCTAAATAATAATAAAAGCATAAATAACCAAGCCCTATCCTTTCGGTGTTGGAAGTGAAAGCATAACCCCTACGGTAGCGACTGGTCATCAATCCGTAAAGCGGGGTTAAACGGAGTATTAACTGGTAGTCTGAACTGGTTAACTTCTAGCAGGAAACACATGAGTAGAGCGAACGCTCAAAGCACCACAACTACCGTAAAGCAAAAGCAGCTAAATCAGTTCTGTTAAGCTGCTACCAAAAGGTAATGCTGCAAAATGATTAACCTGCGGATGTTAAGCCCCAGGTTGCAACACTAATCGCAGTCGGTAGAAAGGTAATAGTCACAAATATCGTTATGGGAAAACAGCTAAAGCAGTACTGTTAAGCTGTCGCCAAAAGGCAACACTGTATAAGGTTATTTCTTGATAGTGAGACAAGGAATACAACACTAACCACAGTCGGTATAGAGACGCACTCTAAAGGTTTCAAAAACACATAATATTCGGAACGAGGAAACCCTCTAATGACTCTTAATAACAAACTAAGTAGTCAACCAAGACGCAAACTCTCTAGAAATAGAGGTTATTAGAGGAAAAGGATTGAGGAAAAAGCAAATGACCATTCCAGGTAAGAAAATTCTAGGATTCAAAACGCTAATAAAACCTAGTGACGAGAATATAAAACGTCATTACGACAAAATTTCTCAAATCATTAAAAGGTATAATTCAGCAACACAATCGGTTTTAATTACCAAGTTAAACCCAATTATTAGAGGATGGTCTAACTACTACAAAACAGTAGTCAGCAAACGAACATTCACTAACTTAGACAGGTTAATTTACCTTAGAACGCGAATATGGGCAGACAGAAGACACCCAAACAAAAACAAAACCTGGGTCAGTCATAAATATTGGAAATCTATAGGATTAGATAACTGGGTATTTGGAAATGAAGATTATACATTAATCAAACATTCCAAAACAGCCATAACAAGACATACCAAAATCAAAGGGACTAAATCACCTTTTGACGGAGACACTAAATACTGGTCTTCAAGAATGGGTAAACACCCAGAAATGAAAGCAACAGTAGCCAAATTGCTCAAAAAGCAAAAAGGAAAGTGTAATATATGTCGTCTCACCTTTCAAGAAGAAGAGTTAATGGAAATCGACCATATAACACCAAAATACACTGGTGGAAATATAAAAGATAACCTCCAACTCCTCCACCGTCATTGTCATGACATCAAGACAAGAGAAGATTTAAAAGCTATCAAAGCTTATAAGTCTTACAAAGAATGGCAAAAAACTATTAAAAAGTTTAATCAAATAAACTGGCAATGGATAGATGACATTCCCACTCTAGTCAATAGGTACTCATTAAGAGCCTTTGAAGAGAGAAGCCGTGTGAGGTGAAAGTCTCATGCACGGTTTTGAAGACGAGTCGCCTTGGTGACAAGGTGGCTTAGTTTAACTAAATTAAGGTGTAATTTTTGCTTACACATCCCACTCTATCTATATCATTGCAACTGTAGTTAATACCAAACGTAAATACTAAATTTTTCATAGGAGCAATTTGTGAATCAAGCCATTGTCGTTAATAGCCCTTCTATAGATACCAAAGCAGCTTTTGATAGTGACACTTTTAATGCCAGTGTCATGAACACCTACGGGCGTTTTCCCCTAGCAATTGAGAAGGGAGAAGGCTGTCTACTTTGGGATACAGAAGGTAAAGAATATCTAGATTTTGTTGCGGGAATCGCTACCTGCACTTTAGGACACGCCCATCCTGCTTTAATTGAGGCTGTAACGTCTCAAATTAAAAAATTACATCATGTATCTAATCTCTATTACATTCCCGAACAAGGGGAATTAGCACAGTGGTTAGTGGATCATTCCTGCGCCGATAAAGTCTTTTTCTGCAACTCTGGTGCAGAAGCCAATGAAGCTGCGATTAAATTAGTGCGGAAATATGCTCATACTGTTTTAGACTTTTTGGAACAGCCTGTGATTTTAACCGCTAAATCCAGCTTTCACGGACGAACTTTAGCGACAATTACCGCTACAGGACAAGAGAAATATCAAAAAGGTTTTGAACCCCTAGTAGATGGTTTTGCCTATGTCCCCTATAACGATATCACGGCTCTTGAAAATGCGATCGCTGATATTGATGAAGGCAACCGTCGTGTAGCTGCCATTATGATCGAGCCGTTACAGGGAGAAGGCGGTGTTAGACCAGGAGACTTACCATATTTTTTACGTTTAAGAAAGATTTGTGACGAAAATAATATTTTGCTGGTCTTTGATGAAGTACAAGTCGGCATTGGTCGTACGGGAAAGCTTTGGGGTTATGAAAACCTGGGAGTTGAGCCAGATATCTTTACCAGTGCTAAAGGTTTAGCTGGTGGTATTCCTATCGGTGCAATGTTGTGTAAAGACTCCTGTGCGGTGTTTGAACCAGGTAATCACGCTAGTACCTTTGGGGGTAATCCTTTCGTTTGTGCTGCGGGTTTAACCGTCTTACAAACCATCGAACAAGAAAGTATTTTACAAAACGTACAAGCCAGAGGGGAACAATTAAGAGTAAAATTAAGAGCGATCGCTCTTAAGTATCCCGATCTTTTTGTTGATGTACGGGGTTGGGGTTTAATCAACGGTATGGAAATCAATTCTGATGTGGAATTAACTTCTATCGACATTGTTAAAGCAGCAATGTCTGAAGGCTTATTACTCGCTCCTGCGGGGACAAAAGTATTGCGCTTTGTGCCTCCTTTAATTGTTTCCGAAGCAGAAGTTGACAGAGCCAGTGAAATCCTCGAAACAGTTATATCTAAAATAGGTTAGTGGTTAGTTGCTCTTTGTTAGTTGCTCATTGCTCGTTGCAAATTTTACTGATAACTGTATAATCCTCTTCTGTCACTTTCCGATATTTCCTACTAGTAAAAACAAATACTTGATTTTTCATTCGCTATAGAAAGCAAGCAATTTCGAGAGTGAAATTTCATACTCGGAACAATTTTGCCTGGTTCGGGAGGCTGGTGGAATTTTTATTAGTAAATAACATGGCAATCAATTACTAGATAACAATTACAGAATTCACAAATTTCCCAGGTTTTTGGAGTCTGACAGAAGAGGGATAAGGTGACAGTCAAAAAACTGTTACACTCTCCTCACCAGAAAAATCAAATACATAGCAAAATATTTTTCATTGGTGTGAAGAGTGAACTACTAGGAGTCGGCTTTTGGGATCGTAACTAGGTAAGAACCCCAAAAGCTAAGCTCTTGGTAAATAAAAGCATACAAATTGAAGAGGACATTTCGCTGGTATATCAGTAAATTAAATAACTGATGTTACGCACTCTTGAGTAAATGTAATCCACACATAGCTTGCTGCAAAGCTTTAACATAAATACGATTTCTCAAAGCAAAATGATTAATCTTATGTTTTACAGCGATTTTCAAATGAATAGACCACAATGTTCAAACCATCCAACAGCATCATCGTCAGAAATTTGATGATTGATAATTTCAGTTAAAGCTTGATTAATGACTTCGGTTGTTCTAGCTTTAGCAGTACGCAAGCATTGTTTTAACTTTGACCAACACAGTTCAATAGGTGAGAGATCGGGAGAATAAGGAGGTAAAAAAATTACCTCTGCACCTACTGTTCGTATCATTTCCCTTATTTTGCTTGCTGCTCGGTGCGCGTTCCCTTGCCCTAAAGGATTCCCTTCGGTCACCCTAACTCTCTTCTGTCAAAGTAGGTAAGATAAAATAAGAAAAAAAGCTTGAAACCCAGACAGAGAGAATGGTTAAGCCTCGTTCACCTCGACCAACAGTTCAATGTGTAGATACTTATTGTGAATTATATAGGGTTTGCTGAAAAAGTAAGCGAAAAAATTTACAAGAATCAGCTTGTTTAAATGATAAGTTTTTATGTCAGTAAGTATGCTCAAATATTAGCTTTAATAATATAAAAGTCAGTAATTCAGCCTAATTTATAGGTATTCAGAAATAAAGA
>NZ_LR213902.1 GCF_900659865.1 Hyella patelloides LEGE 07179 | reverse complement strand
GCTCGTTCTGAAATCGTTCCTTTCAATAATATAGCTCTCTCTATTCATTGAATTTCAATAACAGCATACACTTTAGCTATTTTATTTCCCTAATCATTTTTGATTTAAGCGAACCGTGAGTCAAGAAGTACCCCAATCGATTCAAATTATTCCCCAAGAGACTCTCGAACAGCGCGAGGTTAATAACTTTACCGAAGCCCTTAGAAACGTCCCTGGTATTGTTTTTGGCGGGGACACAACTAACTTTAACGCACCTAATATTCGCGGTTTTAGGGCTGATTACCGTCGTAATGGTTTAAGAGCAGATATTTTTGGTTTTGGTGGCGAACAGACTGCGAATATAGAGCGTTTGGAAATTCTCAAAGGACCAGCTTCAGTGCTATACGGTCAGGGATCGTTTGGTGGAACGGTCAATCTAATTACCAAGCAACCCACAGACGAACCCTTTTATAAAGTTGATGCAGCTATTGGCAATTTCGATCTCTATCGGGGAGCGGTGGAGCTATCAGGACCTCTTAATGAAAGTAAAAGCCTCAAATATCGCTTGAACCTAGCCTTGGAAACAGAAGAAAGCTTTGTTGATTTTCTCGATCGCGATCGCTTTTTGATTGCTCCAGTATTATCGTGGCAAATTGGCAAAAATACCGATATTACTTTTGAAGCCGAATACAGTACCCTTGACTTCGATACTTATAATGGCTTACCAGCTAGAGGTACGATTTTAGACAATATTAACGGCGAGATAGATCGCGATCGCTTTGTCAACGATCCAGATTTAGATAGAGAGAGGGATGCGATAACTGTAAGTTACGATTTAGAACATCGTTTTAGCGACAATTGGCGGATTCGCAATGCCTTTCAATTTGGTTATGCCAGAGGACCAGGTGATTTCTTATTTCCGACTAATTTGCAAGAAGACGATCGTACTTTAGAATTAAGTTTGAGTAGTAGTGATAAGTTTGATACTTACTCTTATCTTCTCGATACTTATGTGGTGGGCAACTTTAATACGGGTAGTATCAAACATGAATTGCTTGTAGGTGTTGAACTATCTCGAGCCGAGCAGTATAGTACTTTTACTATTGGCGAGGTTACTCCCTTAGATTTGTTTGCTCCCAATTATGACAATCTTGTTTCGCAGCCAAATCCAGATCTTTTTCAAGAAGAAACAATCGACCAAACTCTAGGGATTTATCTACAAGATAAGATCGAATTTACCGATAGCTTAATTCTGTTAGCGGGAGGACGTTTTGATATTGTCAATACAAATAGTAAAAATTTAGTTGACGATACGAGTGATTTTCAACAAGAGGAAGAATTCAGTCCCCGTGTTGGTATTGTCTATAAAGTCATTCCTGAAGTATCTCTTTATGCCAGCTACAGTCGTTCCTTTGTGCCAAATTTCGGCAACAGAACTGAAGATGGAGAAATATTCGAGCCTCGAAGGGGAACTCAATACGAAATTGGCGCGAAAGCCGAGATTGCTCGTAAATTATCGGTAACTCTGGCGTATTTCGATACCACGATTGAAAATGTACCAACATCCGATCCAAATAATATCGTCTTCGACGTAGTAACAGGAGAACAAAATAGTAAAGGAGTAGAACTGTTCGTTTCAGGAGAAATATTGCCAGGATGGAATGTAATTGGCGGTTATACCTATAACGATGCCACCATTACCGAAGATAATGTTTTTGAAGAAGGTAATCGAATTAATAACGTTCCCGAACACGCCGTAAGTCTTTTTACTAGCTACGAACTTCAGCAGGGAAGCCTTAAAGGATTGGGCGGTAGTTTGGGAATTTATTTTGTAGGCGATCGCGCTGGGGATTTAGACAATACTTTTGAAGCACCAAGCTATACTCGCACCGATGCTTCAATTTTCTACAACCGTGATAAGCTTCGTGCAGCCCTCAATTTCCGCAATCTGTTTGACATTGAATATTTTGAAAATGCTCAAAATGATTTGCGCGTCAGATACGGTGCGCCTTTTACCGTGATTGGTTCGCTGTCTTATGAGTTTTAAAACCGCGAAGCGGTTAGCTATAAGCTCTAAGTCTTAAGCCATAAGCTTTCTCTTGCTCTTCTGCCACTCCACTCTTCTGTTTCAGTACAAGATGTCATCTAAAATACTCAAACTCAAGCCTTTTGTCATCGCACTGTTATCAACGATAGTAATTGTGGCTTGTCAAAACGATCCCATTCGTCAGCCAACTAATTCACAATTAGCTGATTGTCGCACAGTTCAGCACGTTATGGGTGAAGTTTGCGTCCCTGAAACACTACAACGTTTGGTTAGCTTAGATAATGTTACCTTGGCAGATGCTTTAACTGTTGGAGTTTCTGCTGTTGGTTCTAGCTTGTTCGGTCAGTTACCAGACTACTTAACAGAGAAAATCGAGAGTATGGAGCTTTTAGGTGCTAGCGAACGACCTAATTTAGAAAAAATGGTTCGGCTTAACCCCGATCTGATAATGGGAATTGATTCGTATGTTGAATCTATTTTCCCGCAATTATCTCAAATTGCGCCTACCGCTTTAGGTAAGTGGAACGGCTATCCTAGTTGGCGCGAACATTTTAATTTTGTGGCTCGTGTATTGGCTAAAGAGTCTGAAGCTAAAGTGGTTTGGGATAACTACGATCGCCGTATAGAAGAAATTAAAGCAGCTTTAGGCGATCGCTTACAAGACGTAAAAGTGTCTGTCGCTTATGCTTGCTGCGGTGGGATTTCAGTTGATACGGAAAGCTCATTTTCAGGAAGTATTCTGGCAGACATTGGCATCAATCGCCCCAAAAGCCAAGCTGCGGTAGATAGAGGTATGTACGTATTGTCAGAGGAACGCATCTCCGACCTTGATGCCGATATTTTGTTTTTAATTGTCTATGAAGATGAAGAGTCTCAACAGGGACTAGCTAATTGGCAACAAAAACCACTTTGGAATCAACTAAAGGTCGTACAAAACAAACAAGTGTACCTAGTAAACTCAGACGTTTGGCGGGGTGGGAATCCCATTGCAGCTAACTTACTGATTGACGATCTTTATAAATATTTCGTCGAACAATCTTAGAGGAGCATAGCTCCTAGCTTTAAGCTGTAAGCTATAAGCCATAAGCGCAGAGCCTCCCTTCATCATTTAAAAGAGTGCGTAAATTCATCCTCATCTGGGGAGGTACAAAAAGTCGTGTTAATGGAATGCTGTTAGGATTTATGGGTGCTGGAGTAGCAAAAACTATCTTTGGATTAGGTCAAAGTTTGACTCTCTGGCTACCCGCTCAATTTTGTTCTTCCCTTAACTTTCCCTTGATGGGTAGTTCGGAAACAGCATTGTGGATGGAAGCTGTTCCCCCAGAACTTCAAGGACGAGTATTTGCTGCTGATGAGTTGGTTGTCAAGTTAGTTAGCGCGATCGCCACTTTAATGGCGGGAGTATTAAGCGATCGCTTTCTCGAACCAGCAATGCAGTCACCGACTATTTTAAATTCCCTGTTTGCTCCTATATTTGGTAATAGTGCTGGTGCGGGTATGGCATTGTTATATGTTGTATGTGCGATCGCTATGCTTTCTATTGGTGCAGTTGGTTTTAAATTATCCCAACTACGTCAGATTGAGAATACCGTGTCTAAGCTTTGATACTCCCTTACATTCTTGTTAAGATTTTTTGAGATAAAAATGAATTATCGGACAATTCCTGAAGAAATTAGGTTATGAAGAAAGTAGCTGTGTTTGGCAACGCTGGAGGAGGTAAATCAAGGCTTAGTAAAAAACTGGCAGAGATTACCAATTTACCGCTTCATGTTCTGGACAAGATTAAGTATCAGGCTGGAGGACAAGAAGTTCCTTATCAAGACTATCAAAGAATTCACGCCCAAATACTAAAATCAGATAAATGGATTATTGATGGATACGGATGTCCTGAAACTTTGTGGTCAAGACTTAACGCAGCAGATACCTTAGTCTATATCGATCTACCCTTATACAGACATTTCATTTGGGTCACTAAACGGTTCATAGGTGGATTGTTTAAAAACCCAGAAGGTTGGCCAGAAAATAGCCCTATCTTAAAGAGTAGTATCACCAGTTATCAGGTGCTTCTAGCTTGTCACAAATATTTAACTCCTAGGTATCGTGA
This sequence comes from Hyella patelloides LEGE 07179, assembly GCF_900659865.1. GTDB lineage: Bacteria > Cyanobacteriota > Cyanobacteriia > Cyanobacteriales > Xenococcaceae > Hyella > Hyella patelloides. The sequence continues at coordinate 14,659 of NZ_LR213902.1, read as the reverse complement.
GTATGTGAGCAACCAAAGTGTAACTAAAAACGTTTACCATCTGAAATCTACGAAAGATATTTCACAATTTCTTGCAGACATTAAAAACTTACTTTGAATTTTGGGCTTTGCCTCATGGTGGTATGAAAAGCGCAAAATTTTACTTTTTCATTAATATTCAAGAGGCTTAAAGCTTAGAGCTTAGAGCTTAGAGCTACGAACAGTATTACTATCGGTTTCATACCTTAAATCAGCAACGCCGAATTTTGAATTGTATCGACTACTGAATTACCTTTTTTGCTGATAATTATGTCATAGTTTTAATTACGACACAAATCAAGTAAATTAATTTAATTTGCTGGCTAAAAGAGCAGCTTGAGTGCGATCGCGTAAGTTTAACTTACTCAAGATGCTGGTAACGTGATTTTTAACTGTTTTCTCAGAAATATAGAGTTTTATGGCAATTTCTCGATTACTTGCTCCTTTAGCAATTAAATTTAGCACTTCTCTCTCTCTGATAGAAAGTTCAGCTAGTTGACTGGGAATAACGGGAGTTGTGGTTTTTGCTTGAGATGGTTTATGTAACATTTTCTCTAATAAACCAGACCCCATATAAGTATGACCTTTGCTGACAGCACGAATAGCCATTGCTAAGTCTTCTGGGGGACTATCTTTGAGTAAATAACCTTTTGCACCATAGTTCATCGCTTGCGAGATATACTCATCATCATCAAAGGTAGTGAGAATTAAAATTTTTATTCCAGGATAATCCTGAATTAGTTGTTTAGTAGTCGCTACACCATCCATAATTGGCATCCGTACATCTAATAAAATGACATCTGGTATTTGCGATTCTTGTTCGAGAAAGGCGATCTTTTCTAGTGCTTTTTCCCCATTTTCGGCATCTCCTACCACTGTTAAATCTGATTGAATTTCCAACAGACTTTTAAGTCCATGTCTGATAATAGTTTGGTCGTCAACAATTAATAAACGAATCATAATATTAATATTTAGGAGTCATTAAGTCGCCGAGTTAGTAGATTTGTCAATTGTTAATTATTTGCTGTTAATTAATAATAATGTTTGATAAGGAATGGTAATCGTAATGTTGCAACCCTGCTTTAAATCGCTAGCTATTTTGATATTTCCCTTTAAAGCAGTAACTCTTTCTTGCATTCCTTGAAGTCCAAACCCAGTAGTATTTTGTTCGGGATAAAAACCTTTGCCATTATCTTCAATTAATAAATAGAGATGTTCGGGAAAAGTTTGCAACTCTACAATCACTGCTGTAGCTTCGCTATGCTTGGCAATATTAGTTAGAGCTTCCTGCAAAATACGATAGACAGTTAATTTAGTTTCTTCTGCCAGAGAATAAGTTAAGTTGATGTTGTAATGAGGAACAATACCAGTTCTGCTGGAAAATTCTTGAAATAGTTCAGAGATCGCCGTTTTTAAGCTTTTTTCCGCTAAAGGATCGGCGCGGAGAGTAGAAACGGAATAACGAATCTCTTTAAGGGCGGTTGCCACTAATTCTTTGGCTTCAGTCAAAAACTGATAAGCTTTAGTCGGCTCGGAATTCCAAAAAGCGATCGCATTATTTAACTGTATAGTTTGGGCGGTTAAAACATGACCAACTGAATCATGTATTTCACGAGCGATCCGATTTCTTTCATGTACTGTGGCTCGATCTTCAGCCTTGAGAGCGTATTGACGTAATTGTTCGCGAGCAATGGCTAGTTGTTGCTGACTTTTATATTCTCGAAGTAGAACATGAACTAACACCCAAAATATGATGATGCACAAAGCATACAAAATTAGATTACTGATCGCTCCTACAATAATTAGCCATTGATAATCATCAAAGGTAACAGTCTGATATCGAGATATAGTAGCTTGAAATTCTGAAAAACTATCGAAAAATGTTAAAGATGGGATGAAAGACAAAAATAATAAAATATTTGCTAGCCAGCATTGCCTTTGTTTAAATATCAAACCGTTACGGATCACAACAATTAAATAGGAAAACAGAGATAAAAAATCATATTGATTTGATGAAATAACTGGTAGCCAAATTAATGTTATCTGTGTACTGAAATAAAGCCATTTGTGGAAATTCTTCTTTTTAGGCAACTTCAACCCCATCGCACCTAATAAGAGCATACACAGAAGAGATAAAGTAAACTTTAGTGCAACCGATAGATTGGGATTGCTATATTCTGCTCCTATGTAATTAGAAGGCAGTTCTACTAAAAGTGCCGAGCCTAATAAAATCCATTCTAACCAGAGAAATAAACCAAAAGGATAGGTTTTTAGTTGCTTAAGACGAGAAAACATTTTTGTATTTAACATTCATCATTAAATATCGATCATAAGTGAGTACTTTTCTGATTCACCAGAGTCTTAATTCTTAATTTTTATTCAATACTATAGGACTTTAGTCCTATTTTGAGATTCCTACTTTATTCCTATCAGGAATAGGACTTATGCTTCATGTGTTCAAATCTCAGAAAACTATAGGATTTTAGGGACAAAAATCATTGATTACTAAACGACATGAAAGAGCTTATTAACAGCACACAAAACTTATCCTTATTGCTACTGTGGTTGTTTATTAGTTTTTGTTTGATTTTATGGCTTTATCGCTTTATTCATCAAATGCTAGTGACTCGTCTGTCCCAAAATTTAGCCATTAACTTTAGATTCTTTAGATAACAAAATGGCTCTTACCTCTCATAGTAGTCTTATCCACAATTTTTATTTCTTACGCTAGTCTTAAAGTACTAGTCATTCTGATAATTTTTGTTTATAGAGATTTTCTTACTGTATTAAGTATGAGATTTGCCAAAATACTATCTTAAAAAATAAACCATGAAGACGTTGTTTGCTGGTTCATTATGTTGCTTGGTTGCTACTGGCAATTTAGGACTCGCCAATATTTTAACTGAAGTCAAATCTCGTCAAGTTGTTGATTGTGAAGTAGCCCTAGAAAAACAACAGAGTAGTCTTGCGCTGGAATTTAGTGATTTTGACCAAACTCCTAATCAAGGATGGCGATTCCTTTCAGCAATGCAATGTTACTCTGAAGCTGCGGAACTGATTGTGAATTATCTCAATACTCAGACCACACTTGAAAACCAAGATCGCGAAATTCTCTCGTTTCATGCTGGACAGATGTTTGCCTTTGATAATAACGAGCTATCAGCGATCGCTTTTTTCAAGCAATCTTTCTCTGCGATCCAAGATTTACCTCCAGAGTATCAAATATACCCAGATGCCTGGAATGCCTATATTAATGCCACGATAGCTTTTATCGAGCAAGATCGAAAAGCACTGGAAGCGTATCGCACTGTAGTCGCGAAAGGGCCTAAATTAGACGGCAAAATCATGAACTTGGACGTAGTAAATCGTCTCTTAGCAAATTTTGGTAAGTCATACCATGAAGCTTACTATGGCGAGAGCTAATATTGCCATATTTAATGGGTTAATCCAAATAATTATTAAGTTATTGCTGAAGAGCGATCGCAGGTTGACGCATGACGAGCGAGCCGATTTCTTTCATGTACTTTATGTCGCCCGCTCTTCAGCTTTGATAGCGTATTGACGTTAAAACGACAAAGACAATATGGAAATTATTCGTCTACTATTACAAAATTCTCGGAAAAACTTATTCATAGCAGTAATATCTAGTTTTATTAGTGGTGCAAGTAGTGCGGGTGTTATAGCCTTAATCAATTATGCGATCGCTAATTTAGCAGATTTACCTGCTTGGCTATTATGGTCATTTATTGGTCTTTGTTTAATATTATGGATATTCCGTTTTATTAGCTGGGTGTTGATTACTCGTTTATCCCAAGAGATGATTTATAATCTGCGTTTGGAAATGACTCAACGTATTTTAAATTGTCCTTTACAGCATTTAGAAACGATAGGCGCACCTAAATTACTCGCCACCTTAACAGGAGATATTAATGCGATTGCTTCTGCTTCAATTCAAATCTCACTAGTGATTGTTAATTGTGCAGTTTTGTTAGGAATCTTTGCTTATTTATGTTGGTTGTCTCCTCTATTATTTGCGATCGTATTTAATAGCATTGTTATGGGATTTACGCTTTATACTTTTTTGCAAGAAAAAGGGATTAAAGAGTTTGAAAAAGTTCGTAAAGTTCAAGATATTTTATTTGGGCATTTTCGTTCAGTTACCGAAGGAACAAAAGAATTAAAATTACATCGCCTCAGAAGAATTGCTTTTATTGAAGAAGAATTAAAACTTAGTGCTACTCAAGCAAGACATTATTTTGTTAAGGGAGTAACTGCTTTTGCTTTTGCTGGTTCTTTGGGAACAATCTTATTCTTTGTTCCTATTGGTTTAATTTTATTTGTTTTACCGAAATTAACTACAGTTTCTACCGCACTTCTATCTAGTTATGCTTTGGCTGTTTTATATATTATTAATCCTATAAGTGAAATTGCCTCTTCTTTACCTCAAATAGCTCAAGCTAATGTCTCTTTAAATAAGATTGAAACTTTGGGTTTATCTTTAACCGCACCAGTTACAGAGACTGCTCTGACCGTTGGTCAAGATCAATTTTATTCTGACTGGGCAAATATAGAGTTAGTAGATATTAACCATGCCTATCATGGAGATAATGACGAACATCAATTCACTTTAGATAAGATTAATCTTAAATTTCAGCCAGGAGAAATTACATTTATTGTTGGTGGTAATGGTAGCGGTAAATCAACTTTAGTTAAACTTATTACTGGTTTATATATTCCCGATTGCGGTAAGATTTTATTCGATCGTGTTTCCGTAACTGATGATAACCGTGAATTGTATCGTCAACATTTTTCGGTAGTATTTTCTGACTTTTATTTATTCGATCGCTTAATAGGAATAGATGCCAGTCAGCAATCAGAAATACACCAATATTTGAGCCAACTAGAAATCGACCATAAGGTAACAATCACTAATGGCATTTTATCCACAACTAATTTATCTCAGGGACAGCGTAAACGTCTGGCGTTACTAACTGCATATTTAGAAGATCGTCCTATTTATGTCTTTGATGAATGGGCATCAGATCAAGACCCTGTATTTAAAGAAGTATTTTATAAAAAACTACTCCCAGAATTAAAAAATAGAGGTAAAACTGTCATTGCTGTAAGTCATGATGACTTTTATTTTTCAGAATGCGATCGTCTGATTAAATTAGATTATGGGCGAGTAGTTACAACAAAATAGAATGACTTGTTCTTTTATGTTGGGCGTTGCTGATTTAAGGTATGAAACCGATAGTAATACTGTTCGGAGCTTTAAGCCTCTTGAATATTAATAAAAAAGTAGAATGTTGCAATCACTATAATTAATCGGTTTTCAATTCTCCATTTATAAATAGTTCCAAAGTCCTATTAAAATTAGGAAAAAAGCATCATGTGCTTTATGGTAATTAGTTTTTAAATTAGAGATTAGGAACAAATCAGTCACACCATTACTCGTTTGTAATTATTCATTATTCATTTCCCTATGAAATCACTATCTTTAAAAAAAACCAAGATCCTTATTCCCTGGATCGGAGGTTTAGTTTTAGTGGGAATAGGAACGATCGCAACTCTAGATTATCTAGAAACAAAAGATAACAATGCAGAGGAATTAATTACTAGTCAAACTGTATTGGTTAAATCCCAAGATTTAGCCGTGCAGATTCAAGCTAATGGTACGGTACAAGCTTTACGTACTACTAATTTGAGTCCCGAAGCACCTGGAAGAATTGTCGAATTATACATCCGAGAGGGCGATCGCATCGAGCGAGGACAGGTGATTGCGCTGATGGAAAGCGATCGCTTACAGGCACAGATCGATCGATACAAGGCTGCGTTACAGAAGGCACAAGCTAACTTAGCTCGAATCATAGCAGGAAATCGTCCAGAATTTATTGCAGCAGCCGAGGCTAGGGTAAAAACGGCACAAGCCAATGTAGCAGTAGCTCAAACAAGATTGCAACGTACCCAAGAAGAAACACAACGTAACCAGTTATTAGTCGAGCAAGGTGCTATTTCTCGTAATGCTTTTAATGATTTTGCAACGAAAGAAGCCGAAGCTCAAGCCAGTTTAGAAGCAGAATTGGCTAGACTCGCCGAACAACAGGAAAATTTAGCCGAAGCTCAACAGGGTTCGCGTTTAGAAGAAATTGCTCAAGCCGAAGCCGAAGTAGCCGAAGCTCAAGCCGAATTAGCATCCATTCAAATTCAACTGGATAAAACCACTGTGCGCGCACCTTTTGGGGGAATTATTACCCGTCGCTATGCCGAAGCAGGAGATTATGTAGACTCCACTACCGCAGCTTCGGAAACAGAAGGCGCAACCTCTACTTCTATTGGCGAACTTTCTAGCGGTTTGGAAATTGAAGCCAAAATACCTGAAGCGAGTATTGCTCAAATTAAACTCGGTCAACCTGTGGATATTAAAGTTGATGCTTACAGTCAAGAAACCTTTAAAGGAGAAGTGCGCTTAATTGCACCCAGAGCTATTAAAGAAGAGAATGTTACTTCTTTTCGTGTCAAAGTTGCTTTAAAAACAGGACAGGAAAAACTAAAATCGGGCATGAATACTAGACTTACTTTTACCGATGAGCTAATTCAAGATACCCTTACTATCCCTTTGGCTACGGTGGTAACAAAACCTAATGGTGAGACAGGAGTATATGTTGCTGATAGTCAAGGGAAAGCTCAATTTCAAGCCATTAAATTAGGTACAGCTAGTGGCGATCGCACTCAGGTGTTATCAGGCTTAACCCAAGGCGATCGCGTTTTTACCTCTCCTCCCCCTGACGTTACTATCGAAGGCGTTGATACAGTTAATTTTGACTAGAACTCTTGAACTATTCCGTTACTGGATTGTAAATAGCCAAGAGGTAACAAGTTATTTGAGTTTGATTCATTATAGTTGATTTGAACTATACCGTTACTGGAATATTAAAAACAAGCTTTTCCGACTCCCTATTCCCTAGATAAAACCATGAAATTTCGAGAAAGTATTGATATGGCGGTTAAAACCTTAACTGCTAATAAATTCCGTAGTGCTTTAACTATGTTGGGTATCGTTATTGGTAACGCTTCGGTAATCGCGGTAGTAGCGATTGGACAGGGCGCAAAACAGTTTACTCAACAGCAATTAGAAGCTTTTGGCCCTAATCAGCTAACAATTTATGCTTCTGATGGGAATAACCCAGGATTGAGTAATGAAGCAGCAGAAATAGTTTTATCTGATGTTACTGCTATTACCGAACAAGCGGTCGCCGTCAAAGAAGTTGCACCACAAATTAGCAGTAATTATCGTTTATCTTATCAGGGGCGTTTTTTAAGTGCAGATGTGATGGGAACAACCCCAGGTATCTTGTATGTGCGTAATCTGAGTATGCAGCAGGGGAATTTCTTTTCTAATATTGATGAGAGACAGAATACCCAAGTAGCAGTTTTAGGTTCAGCGATCGCCGATAAGTTATTTAATAACCAAAACCCTGTGGGTAAGACTTTACAAATTAATGGCTTGAGTTTCCAGGTAATTGGCTTATTAAAAACCAAGGGTGCATCATTGGGGGTTAACCCCGACGAGACAGTATATGTCCCCATCACTACTATGGCGCAACAGTTAACAGGAAAGAAAAGTCCTAATGGTATTCCCATTGATTATTTAGAACTCTCGGCACAGGATAAAGAAAGTATTCGCGCTGCTGCGTTTCAAGTCACCAATATTTTGACGCGCAGACATGGTAAAAAAGACTTTAATGTTTTTGCTAATAAATCACTTCAAGACTTAATGGCTAACATTACAGGTACATTAGGTTTAGTCTTAATTGCGATCGCAGGTATTTCTCTGTTAGTAGGGGGAATTGGCATTATGAATATTATGCTGGTTTCGGTCAAAGAACGCACTAAAGAAATTGGTTTACGCAAAGCTATTGGTGCAACGGAGGAAGCGATTTTAAGCCAATTTTTAATTGAATCAATTATTGTTTCTATTGTCGGTGGTGCGATCGGTACTGGTATTGGTGTTAGTGGTATTTTAATTATTGGTGTGCTTACTCCTATGCCTGCTTTAATCCCCGCAGGAGCAATTATCTTAGCGACAGGAGTTTCAGGGACTATTGGTTTGGTTTTCGGTGTAGTTCCCGCACGACAAGCTGCACAACTCGATCCTATTGTTGCATTGAGGGGAATGTAATAAAAGCTTCTAATACAGCCAGCTTTGATATTCTGCGTTTACATCTTTCATATCGTTGTATAGCCACACCATGCGATCTACGAACCATAATTTTCCCAAGGTTACTAGAGTAAATCCTAATACCGTTAACCAAATATTTAGTACAACCAATCCCACGATGACTAAAATTCCCCCAATAGCAGCAACTGCGCTAAGAATATTCGGTACGTGCTGATGATAGGTTGGAACAGGAATAAGATCGCGATTTAACCAAACTCTTTCACCAAGAACACCTTGAGATATCCAATGTTTTGTCGAACTTGGTTGAGGAAAAATGCGGGGATTTAACCACGCCCAAAATATTGCCAGAGCGATCGGAATCAAGGATAGCCAACCCAACCACACGCGACTCCAAATACTCAGAATAAGTAAAGGCAAAACTGTAGTAAAACGAGTCCAGCCACTCCAAGGATTAGCATGGCATAACCAAGCTTCATCACTCATAGTAAATACTGTTGCGATTTTCCTTTCTAGTGTCATCTTGAACCTCTCCGCCTTTACCGTATTTAAATTGAAAATTAATCAGTAATAGAACTAAGCTTTTACCTCTATATTTTGAATTTTACATTCTGACTATATTATCGAATTATCAAAATTTAACAAGGTCGATTTATGGTTAATAATACTTCGCCAACCCTAAAAAAGTTATTTCAAGCCCATCGTTATCAAATATCTGTTACTTATTTACTAACCTTATTAGAAAATTTATTTCAGCTATTATATCCTTGGGCAATTGGCATTGCTATTAATGGCTTATTGTTAAATAAATATCTGACTTTAACCCCTCTTTTTGTGATTTGGTTTGCACATATTATTACAGGAATAATACGTCAAGTTTATGATACTCGTATCTTTACTACAATTTATAGTAATTTGGTAACTTCAGTTATTTTAGAGCAGGATAAGCGAGGTGTTGCTACTTCTAAAATTGTTGCTCGCTCCGATCTTTCTCGTGAATTAGTTGATTTCTATGAACGAGATTTCCCTAATATAATTACAACTTTATTTGGGTTTTTCGGGGCCTTGGTAATGTTATTTTTTTACGATCTTTTGATTGGTATCTATTGCACTGCTTTACTCATTCTGCTACTAATAGTCAATATTTTTTATAGTCGCCAATCTCGCTACCTTAATCGTCAACTCAACGATCGCTTGGAACAAGAAGTAGCTATTTTGAGCGATCGCCAAAATAGCAGAATTAGACACCACTATAGTTTGTTGAGAAAATGGCGCATCCGTCTTTCTGATGCGGAAGCCACTAACGGGGGAACGATTGAGTTATTAGGAATGGGTATGGCAATTGTAGTTTTACTTCGTACAGTTAAATTACCAGAAATTAATATTGGCGAAATTTATGCAATTATTTCTTACTTTTTTAACTATCTAGAAAGCTTGGATGAAGTTCCTTTTTTAGTACAACAGTTTAGTCGTATACAAGATATTGGTGAACGAATAATTACTAATTAAAATTTATTTATTTTATTATTTTTAGCTATGAAAAAAAATCTTGGTTTCTATCTATTATTAATGCTAGTTAGCGGTATGTTTTGTCTGTGGCGAACTCCGCCAATTAGAGCAGCCGAAAAAATCTCTTTTCGATATAGTTTATTAGAATTTTCTCTACCCGTTGCTTCTTTAGAAGCCTATGCCAAAACGGGAGAAATAGATCGCTATTTAAGGAGCTATCTTAAATCTGCTAGTCCCCAAGAACTAATTAGATTAAGAGAATTATTAAATTACCAAATAGATATCGGGCAAACTAAAGTTTATCGTTTTTTCAACTCTTCTATTGGTAAAAATATTCTCCAATATTCAGGAAATTTTATTCAAGCTAGTCCGACACAAAATGGATTTTATGGCTTACGTTCGGCTTTTATTCTAGCTGCTGGCGAACCAGATGGCTTGAGTCTACTCAATATTCTACGCCATTTTCCTAGTAAAACCATCTATATTAATGGCGAAGATAGTCTTAATCTTGCCCATACCTTAATTGAAGCCGTTACACAAACGCAAAAAGCGATCGCTGCTATTCAAAATCAAGCCGATCTCGAAATCCAAAGCAAGCCTCAAGTAGATTTTACTCAACAACCAGATATCCGAAAAGCTGGAACATTTACTTGGAAACAAAAAACTATCACCTTTGATGATACCCAAAGAAATCGCTCTTTTAACGCTAGCCTTTATCGCCCTCAAGTAAGTACAAGTAAATCCATTCCCACAATCATTGTATCTCCAGGATTAGGAGCAGATGGCAGCAGTTTTGACTACCTGGGACAACACTTAGCAAGTTATGGCTTTGCCGTAATTATTGTAGACCATCCAGGAAGCGATCGCCTGAGAGTGGAAAACTTTTTTAAAGGAATTAATCGAGAAATAATCGAAGCGGAAGAATTTATTGCTCGTCCTGGTGACATATCTTATATGTTAGATGAGTTGCAACGACGGGAATTAACGAACCCTTCCCCTAACAATCGTTTAAATCTCGAACGAGTAGGAATGATCGGTCATTCTTTGGGTGCATATACCGCCTTGGCATTAGCGGGTGCAGAACTTAATCTTGAGCATTTACAACAATCTTGTCAAGAGGATACAAATGCTCCTGATTACTTGAATTTTTCCTTATTGTTTCAGTGTGTTGCTGCGGAGTTATCTACCACTGAAAATTATCAATTATTTGACCCCAGAATTAAAGCAGTTTTCGCATTAAATCCGATGAATAGTCTCGTTTTTGGGCAACAAGGTTTAAGTAAAATTCAAGTTCCTGTTACTTTTGTCGCAGGTGGTGAAGATGTAGTTACTCCTGCATTATTAGAACAATTCATTCCTTTTACCTGGCTAGAAAGTCCTCATAAATATTTACTATCAATAGACAAAGGAAGCCATACTTACGAGAGCATTAATAACTTTTATTCAACTGGAAATATCAATCGTAGTCAAAACCTTAGTCAAAAATTATCACAAAATTATTTACAAGCAATAACTTTAGCCTTTATGAAAAATTATTTGGTAAAAAATAATGATTATCAGATTTTTTTAAACAGTGGCTATGCTCAGTTTATCAGTCACGATTCTCTAAAACTTAATTTAGTAAACTCTTTGAATGAAGATAAATTCAAAATTGACGAGTAATCGAATATATGCTCAATTTTAGATACGTGTTTCAAGACAGGGTTATAGCGATCGTTATGTAATTAATTTCGCCTAAGTACTTATATTTTTTGCTCGAAGTTGTTTCAAAATTAAAGTTATGACACAAATTAATGGTTTTCAATAATTCATCTCGCCTAACTTATAATTCTCCTCAAGAAACTGTTCAAAATGCTCAAATTGCGATCGCTATAGTAACAGGCGATCGAGCTTCTCGTGAAATCTGGCTTAATCAAACAACAGGAGCAATTAACGGCTTAAAACCTAATACCACCGTGATGGAATTTAGCACTTTAACCCCCAGTTGGTGTCAAGAATTAGCAAGAGAAATCAACCAACATAACTGCAACTTCCTTGATGCGCCTGTAGTGGGTTCTCGCCCTCAAGCAGAAGCTAGCCAATTAATTTATTTAGTTGGTGGTCAAGCATACATTTTAAATCAGCAACGCCCTAAATTCTGTATCTGAGTGAAAGTAAAAACTATAATTTTTCCAAGTAATTAACCAACGCTTTGGCTGCTTCTAGCCTAGAATCAAACACACCTATATCGAGATCGCCATCTCGAACAGCCCACTTATTTAATAATGCATCCCATTGAATAGAACAAGCTTTAGTATCATTTTGCTGACTCGATTCCCTTCTACTTAATAGATGATACTCTTGACTAACTTCACGCAGATTAGCTATTCTGTTATCCCACGGTATTTTGTTGATGTGAGCTAATTCTGCCTTTGGAGGTACTTTATGATGTAAATACCAGATAAGGTGATGAAGATAGCAATGAGAATTACTTTTAAGAGTCTGAGGCAACAATTCTCCTACTTCATTGGGAATTGCACATCTCACAAAATCGTCACTACTATGATTCCAAGGAAGGTATTTTATCTCATCAGAATATTGAACATCAACAATCAGAGGTTTTCCTCTTCTAGTAATAAAAATAACTGTTTCATTTGTCAAGTCTAGTTGCTCTAATAAACTGGCATATTTAAATCTTTCCACTTCTGTTATGGGTTGGCTTTTTTTATTTCCTTTTTGGTATTCAAGAAAATTAATCTGCATATCAATTGCTACAATGCTACTCTGATAACACTATTGAGGTTTTCCGAAACTGAATTTCATCATCAGTCAAAGTCGCCGTAAGCCTTAACCCTCATAATAACAGGCTAAATCTCTAATAGCGATAAGAGTAATTATCGGAATTAGAAATTATTTCACGCTGATTCAGTTGGTTAGTTGAATCACAGGAAATAGCGATCGTCTCATAGCCTGGCACTGCACGATCGCGATGATTTCCTCTTCAGTCAGCTTAATATTTGACAAAACAAAAATATGTTTTCTTAATCAATATAGAGAACTATTTTGAGTTTCCCAGAAAAGATCGATCGTCAAAAGAAATGACATTTCAACTAATTTGACTACGTACAAAGATGAAGACAAAATCAAGAAAACTCAAAGTTAATGAAACAGAGATTTTATGGTGTGGTAGACAAAAATTCGTTCATCAAAAATGGCATAAAGATACTTGAAAAAATAGGGTATGACGTATTTGAAGATAGATAGACAGTTTCTTCAGAGAAATTAATTTTTTAGCTAAAAGGCGATCGCAATTACCTAAAATAAAGCACTGAACACATTCATCTCACGACACAATTAAGCTTGACACTCACACTGTATTACATAATTTCCCCTAAGTCTCTCAAAAAATTCCGAGAAAGTAACCCAGCGATTATATTAAGCTAAACATAGAAGGCAAATCAGAGAAACTAGATCGAGATCGGGAAAAATACTTTTAATCCTGACTCAGATGCTATTCTGTGACGGGGCGTACAAGCCCCTTACCTAGTAAAAGATAATTATTTAATTTCTTAGAAGAATCCCTGATATATGGCACAGATAGAAACTAGAACCGAACCAATGGTTCTCAACATGGGACCGCAACATCCTTCAATGCATGGGGTACTAAGGCTCATTGTGACTCTTGATGGGGAAGATGTCATTGATTGTGAACCAGTCATTGGCTATCTTCATCGAGGAATGGAAAAAATTGCCGAAAATCGCACCAATGTGATGTATGTTCCCTATGTTAGTCGTTGGGACTATGCAGCAGGGATGTTTAATGAAGCAATTACCGTCAATGCTCCAGAAAAATTAGCAGGGATTGAAGTTCCTAAACGCGCCCAGTATATTCGGGTAATTATGTTGGAATTAAATCGCATTGCTAATCATTTATTGTGGTTAGGACCCTTTTTGGCTGATGTCGGCGCACAGACTCCCTTCTTTTATATCTTCCGCGAACGCGAACTAATTTACGATCTTTGGGAAGCTGCTACAGGACAAAGATTAATTAACAATAACTATTTTCGTATTGGTGGCGTAGCAGTAGATTTACCCTACGGTTGGTTAGAAAAGTGCGAAGATTTTTGCGACCATTTCGATCCTAAAGTGGATGAGTATGAAAAACTAATCACCAATAACCCTATTTTCCGTCGTCGTGTAGAAGGCATTGGTACAATTACCCGTGAAGAAGCAATTAACTGGGGTCTTTCTGGCCCGATGTTACGAGGCTCTGGGGTAAAATGGGATTTACGTAAAGTAGATCATTACGAATGCTACGATGATTTTGATTGGGATATTCAGTGGGAAACCGTAGGAGATTGTTTCGCTCGTTACATAGTAAGAATTAGAGAAATGCGGGAGTCAGTTAAGATTCTTCGTCAAGCACTTAAAGGAATTCCTGGGGGTGCTTATGAAAATCTCGAAGCCAAACGCATGGCGGAAGGACGTAAATCTCAATGGAATGATTTTGATTACCAGTATATAGCGAAAAAAGTTGCCCCTACTTTTAAAATTCCTGAAGGAGAACATTATGTCCGTATGGAAACTGGTAAAGGAGAACTAGGCATCTTTATCGTGGGTAATGATAATGTCTTCCCTTGGCGATGGAAAATCCGCGCCCCTGATTTTAATAATTTACAGATTCTACCTTATCTGCTTAAAGGAGTAAAAGTAGCTGATATTATGGCTATTTTGGGTAGCATTGATGTCATTATGGGTTCTGTCGATCGTTAAAGCGATCGACACTATTGAATTTTGATTGTAGGGATGTGCATTGTGGTGCGTCCCTACATTTTTTGGTTTATTAACGGGACTTAAACAATTCTGACAATAAAAACAAGATATAATGCCTTAAATAACTGAGTTGAGCATTACTCTATAAGGCGATCGCTATCATGAGAGAAACTACTCCCGCAGCTATGCCTCCCTGTTTCG
>NZ_LR213901.1 GCF_900659865.1 Hyella patelloides LEGE 07179 | reverse complement strand
ACGATGAAATTCACTCAGATGGAGATGGCGGATTTTACTTTGGTAATGCTGGTCGAGATCGCATGTTCTCGGCTATTGGTGGCGAAACGATGGATGGTGGTTCGGGAATTGATACGATCGACCACACTACTTTCAACGGTAACTATGAATTTAATATGGCTAATGGCGAAACTAACTTTGGTAGCGAAAGCTTTATCAACTTTGAACATGCAATTATGGGGAATGGTAATGATGAGGTTACTGGAAATAATTCCGCAAATTATATCTTTGGAAATGAAGGTGATGACACTCTAGTTGGTAGTGCTGGTCGCGATACTTTGGCTGGCGGAGATGATAACGATGAGATTCACTCTGATGGTGACGGCGGATTTTACTTTGGTAATGCAGGATACGATCGCCTGTTTTCGGGTATTGGTGGCGAAACTATGGATGGTGGTTCGGGAATTGATACGATCGACCACACCGCTTTCAATGGTAACTACGAATTTGACATGGCAGATGGCGAAACTAACTTTACTAACGAAAGCTTTATCAACTTTGAACATGCAATAATGGGGAACGGTAATGATGAGGTTACTGGTAATAATTCTGCAAATTATATCTTTGGCAATGAAGGTGATGACACTATAGTTGGTGGTGCTGGTCGCGATACTTTGGCTGGGGGAGACGATAACGATGAAATTCACTCTGATGGTGACGGCGGATTTTACTTTGGTAATGCTGGTCGAGATCGGATGTTCTCTGGTATTGGTGGCGAAACGATGGATGGTGGTTCGGGAATTGATACGATCGACCACACTGCTTACAATGGTGACTACACATTTAATATGGCAGATGGCTCAACCAACTGGAATAGCGAAAGCTTTGTCAATTTTGAATATGCAATTATGGGGAACGGTAATGATGAGGTTATAGGAACAAATAGAGGCAATATTATCAATACTGGTGGCGGTAATGATGTAATTGAAGCTGGAAAGGGCAATGACTTAGTTGATGCAGGAGCAGGAGACGATGTTCTTCTTGGCTTTGCTAACCATAACGATGTTGAAATCGATTGGCTAACAGGTGGAGTAGGAGAAGATCGCTTCATAGTCGGGAATTTGCACAGTAATGGTTACAGCAATGCGGGCAATAGTGATTATGCTCTAGTAACCGATTTTGAAGATGGAGATATTATTAAACTCGATAATCATGAATATAGTTTTGACTCGTCACCAATCGGTAGTGTTTCTGGTACTGGTATTTTCGATGACTCTGGCGATCTACTTGCTTTAGTTGCAGGTGTTAGTTCTTCCGATCTGACTTTAAATCCTCAAGGCTACACGGTTAATGTCGAATATGCATAAAGCAATTTTGGTTTTATAGGTAATGAAAATTTTCCATTGTGAATTTTTGCGATCGCCATTAAATACGCCTCAAAACTTCTCCACTAATTCACACTCAGCGTATAACATAACTAAACTCTTTAGCGATCGCTTAAATCCTAATTTTTTCGCTCTTCCAATCAAAAGCAGAATGTGTAAACGACTTGAGTTAATTGATTATTTTCTGCTATTGCGATCGCTTGTTTAATTCTTTTGTTTCTGAAGCATTTAGGTGTATCTGCATGAGTCTCATTATGGATTATAGCGATCGCATTTTTTCTAATCTTAGCTTATTTTTGTCCTAACCTAACCCCGTATTGCTATAGATGGTACATTATTTCTTACTAATAAAAAATACTAAAACTATTGCTTACAATGACGGGCGTGACGGGCGTGACTTTGAGCCTCTAAATCTTCGTCTCTTGTTAATGCGTGAGAAATGATATAACTAATTAAAGTCATAAGAAGTTTATGTAGAGAGCCATTGTTCGATAACGGTAGTCAGATTATTCAGGTCTATTGGTTTAGTGACGTAATCATCCATTCCCGCATCCAAACATTTTTGGCGATCGCCTGTCATGGCATTTCCAGTTAGTCCGATAATTATGGTGTGTCGCTGTTTTCCTTCTCTTTGGCGAACGATCTGAGTTGTCTGATATCCGTCTAATATAGGCATTTGGCAATCCATTAAAATCAAATCGTATTCACGGCTTTCTAAACATTCCAACACTTCTTGACCGTTATTGACGCAATCTAATTCGTAATCTAAAGGTTGCAACATCATAAATAGTAGATCTCGATTATCAAGATTATCGTCCACAATTAACAAGCTTTTAGATTGAGAAGAATCAATTGGAGTTTCTGAAGGAAGACTGGGATTTGTCTCGGACTGTTCAATGTCTCTGACCATATCGGCTATCCTCAAAGGTAAAGTAAACCAAAAAGTTGAGCCTTCCCCGACGATACTCTCTACTCCAAGTTCGCCTCCCATCAACTCTACAATTCGACGACTAATAGTCAATCCTAAACCCGTTCCTCCATACTGGCGTGTAGTAGAACTGTCAGCCTGAGTAAAGGCTTGAAAAAGTTTTTCCTGTTGTTGCTGGGGAATACCAATTCCCGTATCTTCTACCGTGAAACGAACGATCGCCATATCGGCTGATATTTTCTCTTGAGGTACAATTTCTATTCTAATCTCCCCCTGTTCGGTAAACTTGAGAGCATTACCAACTAAATTATTTAAAACCTGCTGTAGTCGAAAATCATCACCGATAAAATAGGGAGGAAGCTCGTCAGAAATAGTTAAACTTAACTCCAATCCTTTGGCTTGAGTTTGCGGAGTAAAGGATTCGAGCAGATTTTGAGCCACTTGTACTATACCAAATGGTTGTAAATTGAGTTTTAGCTCTCTGGCTTCAATTTTAGATAGATCGAGAATGTCATCGATCAAAGTTAATAGTCTAGTGCCGTTTGATTTCAAAGTTTTTAATAAACCACGCTGTTCGGCATTCAGTTCAGTTAAATCGAGTAGTTGACCAACCGCCAAAATTGCATTCATGGGAGTACGAATTTCGTGACTCATATTGGCCAGAAAATCGCTTTTAGCCTGATTAGCTGAGTCGGCAGCTTGAGCAACGGCGATCGCTTCCTCTAAGGCTCGATTTTGGCGCATTAGTTCTGCTTCAATTTGTTTGCGTTCGGTAATGTCCATCACCGTACCATAAAGCTTAATTACCTGTTCGTTACTGTCACAAACAGCCCGACCAATGCTGTTGAGATAGCGAACTTCTCCATTAGTAGAGTCATAGCGAATATCTAGATTGAAAGGAGTTGAATCGCTAATTAACTGTTGAAAAGCATCTCTAATCGTCTTTTGATCTTCGGTGGGATGAAGTTGAATTAGTTCGTCAAACGTAGGAACTGGTTGCTGAGAATCTAAGCCATAAATAGCATACAGTTCAGCCGACCAAATAGCTCTAGCGGAACCGATCTCAAATTGTTCAATTTGGACATTTATTTCCCAGTTCCCAATGTTTGCTAGCTTTTGAGCTTCTAGTAGTTTGGCTTCACTTTCTCGTAGATTTGCCTCAGCTTCAATGCGATCGCTAATTTCCATTACTACCGAACCAACACCTCGATTTCCATTGAGTAGATCCACAGGATAGAAACTGGCAGTCCAATAGCGAATCACATTAGGTTCAGCAGAAGTGCTACCATTCATCTCAACATTACAAACGGGTCGATCTGTTTCAATAACCTGACGTAGAACTGGCTCAATTGAATCTGCTAGATTGGGAATAACTTCCCTAGCAGTTTTACCGATGTGTTCATCAATCGATACCCCATTAATATCTGCAAGAGCTTGGTTAATCCGCAAATATTTTAATTCTGAGTCGTGTAAGCTTAAACCAGCAGGACTTGTACTGTAAAGGTTTTCTAATAAAGAATTTGCGCCACGAAGTTTTGCTTGGGTGCGTTTGAGTTCTTCAATTTTAACAAAGGTAACTACCACACCGTCGTTTTGCCCATCTTCTCGCAGATAAAGATTGACTCGCATCAATAACTGTACGCCCGTTTTAGCGATACTAACTTCTTGCTCTAAAGGTTGTTCGCGGTCAATTACCTGCTGTAAAATACCAGACAGATCGCGCAATTCTAAATTGTTAGTAATATCGGCTAAAGGACGACCTGTATCTTTCGGCTTGATGTTGATTGCCTCAGTAGCTGCGGGGGTAAACTTACGAATATTGAGGTGAGAATCTAAAAACACCACGCCAATGTCGGTACTGCGAAGCAAGTTGTCGATATCGTTGTTTAACTGGGTTAATTCAGCAATTTTAGACTGATGTTCGGCATTAACCGTATACAACTCTTCATTAACTGACTGTAACTCTTCGTTAATGCTTTGTAGTTCTTCATTAGAAGCCAGCAATTCTTCATTAGTTGCTTGCTGTTCTTCGTTCGTAGTTTCCAGTTCCTCGATCGTAACCTGCAAGTTTTCACGAGTTTGTAGCAGTTCGTATTCTAATTCCGTTATCTGCTGGGCAGCTTCTTCGTCCAGATCGAAGCGCATTGCCACAGGGGGTACAACAGTGGGTGCTTCAACTTCTAGCACCACAATTAAATAATCTCCCAAAGAGGTATTATCTGCTTCTTTACCAACTCGCAGAGTAACATTTAACTCTTCTCCCCGACGATCTACTTTGATTCCTGTATATAAAACCGACTGGCGATCGCGTCTGGCACGATGGAGAGCAGTGGATAAAGGCAATTTCAATCCTGTATTAACGATTTCGATTACGTCTAGCATCGCTTCCCCTACGGGAAACTCTAGTAACTCGGCTGCATTGTAAAAAACCCGTATTAATAGATTATCCCGATCTACCAATAAACAAGTTAACTGTCGCTCGTTCAAACAATACTTGAATACTTCCCGTAACAGGCGGTCTAACTGCTGATTACTCTTGGATCTACCACGAGTCAAACCAGGTAACTTTGTGACCATTGTTTGCCGAGCAATTTGTCCAATGGATAAAGTAATATCTCGTCGTTTGCGAAACATTTTCCATTTAGTGTGTACGATAGAAAATTCTTCAGATAAATCTCCTAAAGTTTCCGATCCTCCCAAAAACAATATCCCTTGAGGCGCAAGGGCAAAATGGAGTAACCGCAAAACCTGATGCTGAAGTTGTGGCTGCATATAAATCAGCACGTTTCGGCAACTAACCAAGTTCATTTTAGAAAAGCCAGCATTCTTGGTTAAGTCATGGGGAGCAACAATCAACATTTCTCGTAAAAAACGTTTGACCTGAAAATACTCTCCAGTAAAAGTAAAATATTTTTCTAATCGTTCGGGGGTAATATTATTACTGATACTTTCAGGATAGATACCTTTGGCAGTTATTTCTAGGGCGTTAGTATCAAGATCGGTGGCAAAAATCTTAACTTGAATCTCTTTATTTGTCTGAGAAATTGCTTCATCTACTAACATTGCTATTGAATAGGCTTCTTCGCCACTAGCACAAGCCGAAACCCAAACCCTCATCTGTTGATGGGGCTGTAATCTCTCAATTATTTCTGGCAAAACCGTAGATTCTAAAAATTCCCAGGCTGGTGTATCGCGAAAAAACTGAGTTACGCCGATTAATAAATCTCGACGTAGAAATTTTTGCTCTTCCTCAGAATCTTCTAATAAATCAATATATTCTTTAAGGTTTTCGCAGTGGGTAAGGGCGCAGCGATGATGAATGCGACGGGATAAAGTACTAATTTTATAGTGTGAAAAGTCGATTTCTTCTCGTTCTGCTAAGACATTTAAAATAGTCTGTAGCTGTTCGGGGTCGATTAATACAGCTTCTTCAGTTGAAGAGTCAGGGAAGTTATCAGAAAAGCGGATTAGCTCGAATACGGTTTGCGCCAATTCTTGAGGCGAAAGAATTTCATCAACCAAACCAGAAGGAATAGCACTACTGGGCATACTGTTAAACTGAGCCGTTTCTGGAGACTGTACTAGTCCGATACCACCAACTCGACCAATTGCCTGTATTCCCTCTGTTCCGTCATTACCAGTTCCCGATAGTAAGATGGCAATCTTTTTTTCCCCCCATCCTTCTACTAGAGAGCGAAAAAATTTATCTATCGGATAATCAAAGGAATCTGGAGACTCTAGCAAACATAGACGACGCTCATTGACGACCAAATGTTTTCTTGGGGGTAGAACATAAACATGACTAGGCTCAATCTCCATCCCATCCTCAATAGAGCGCACAGGCATAATCGTTTTACGCTGGAGTATCTCCGTCATCATACTTTTAAAATCTGGAGAAAGATGCTGTACCACAATAAATGCAGCATTGGGATGATCGGGTAAATTACCAAAAAATGACTCTAGTGCCTGTACTCCTCCCGCCGAAGCACCAATAGCTACGAGAAAAAAGTTTTTAGAATCTGAGAATGAGTTAGTCATTGTTATCTATCGCGATCTATAGGCAAAATTCAATTAGCAATCTTGAATTTACAAACTTATGTAAACAATACTAATAATTCTGTAACAATACTCCGAGCAAGATCTAAAGATTTATTATTATTTAATGTTTGATGAGCGATATCCTGGTAGGATTCCATTGTTACTGTTTTGGCAAGAATCGAAAGTATGATTTTAAAGGTATTAAAAGATAGAAATAAGAGGAAAAAGTAGCAGAGAAGACGATACTAATATTTATAATTATTGAAGAAGACTGAAAAATGAAATAACGGATGCAAAAAGAGTTTTTGAACTTGCTCGGAAACTTTCAGAAATTTAAACAAGCGATCTCGCCGAGGGCGAGGCGCGATGCGGACAGCTTAGCTGGCGCGTGCGCGATCGAGTTCGATTTATCTTTATGCACAGAAAAGACCCTCAATTCCCAATACTTCTCGTTTAGGGAGGTAGGGAAGAGCAGGGATTAAGTCCCCAAGTCCCCAAGTCCCCAAGTCCCCATTTTCTGATTCCATATTGTTAAACGAGAAGTATTACCTCAATTCCCATAAGGAATGTAGCGTATCCCCATTCGAGGATAATGTGAACACTTGGAGTTTCCTCAAGTAACAGCCCCTCATGAAAGCGAACTTATGCAGCTAAAGTGTTTAATTAGTAGATAATTAATAACGATCGCTCTTTAGAGAATTTAAACTTATAATCGAAACATTTTTCAGGAGAGATTATTTTACTTTGCTTGAGATAATATCTTCGCTATAACTATACTTAATCGTTATTGTAATTCAGAAGAAATAAGGTAGTATTGCAAAAATAATAAAGCTTATCTTTAGTTATGATATGGAAAAAAGAATTAAAATAATAAGCATATAGACTTATTATTTTAGTACAACCTTCCTGTTTTGAATCAAGTCGAACTACTTAATCGAATCACTACCAAAATCCGACAATCTTTGGAACTGCAAACGGTTTTAAATACGGCAGTGACAGAGGTTCGAGCTTTTCTAAAAAGCGATCGCGTCAAAATCTACAAATTTGATGAAGATGGCAACGGTCAAGTAGTTGCTGAATCGATTAGTGGCGATCGCCTTCCTTCTCTAATGGGATTGCATTTTCCCGCAGGAGATATTCCTCCCCAAGCGCGAGAACTGTTCCTGAAAGCTAAAGTTCGTTCGATAGTTAACTTAGCCAAACAGGAAATAAGCCTTTCTCAACCAGACCGCTTGCCCTCCACTGCTACAGGGGAATTAACGGTGGAAGAAGTACGCCAGGAATCTTTAAACAATCTACTACAACGCCCTGTAGATCCCTGCCATGTAGAATATTTAACTTTGATGGGGGTTAAGTCTAGTATGGTAATACCCCTAGTAAATGAAAATCGACTTTGGGGTTTACTAATTTCTCATCATCGTCATGCCAAAGTCATCTCCAACAGAAGCTTGCAGATAATTCAAATCGTTGCCGAACAGTTAGAAATTGCGATCGCCCAAGCCAATCTATTTCAGACACTGCAACAAAAAGCCCAAAGAGAAACTCTCATCAATGAGGTTTCTAATCTGCTTCATTCTCCCCTAGAAAATGAAAATATATTGCCTGAAGTGCTAGCTAAAATAGTCCCCGCTCTCCAGGGAACGGGAGGCTTATTATGTATGAGTAATAATGCAGCACAATCTAAAATTAGTTGCTATAAATATGGTTCTTTGCCTAATTTTTTTCTATCTGATTGGTCAAAATTGCAAAATTTAGCCACCACCAACACAAAAGTTAGGGCGATTAACAATATAGAGGAAGAAAAATCAATTCAGACACTATTGCCTGCTTTGAAGCGAAATAAACTGCGTAGTCTCCTTTTCATGTCGTTAGATTATAAAACAGAAAATTTAGGCAATCTGGCTATTTTTCGCCAGGAGATAGATACAGAAAAACTCTGGGCGGGTAATTATCAAACCGATGCTAGACAAATACGTCCCCGCCAATCCTTTAGGGAGTGGAAAGAACTCAAACAAGGACAAGCCGATCCTTGGAAAGCTCACGAACTAGAATTAATCCAGTCCCTTGGTGATAACTTGTCAATGGCAGTGATGCAAGATCGACTTTACCGCCAGGAAAGAAAGCAACGGGTGCTGGTGGAAATGCGAAACCAAGAACTAGATAATGCTCGCACTGAAGCAGAAAAAGCAAGTCGGCTCAAGTCCACATTTCTTTCGACTTCCAGCCATGAATTACGTACTCCTCTGGCTTCAATCCTCAACTATCTCAAGCTATTGAAAGAAGGATTTTATGATAACCCAGAAGAATTAGCAGAATATATCGAAACTGCTCATCTTTCGGCAGAAAATCTCCATGATATTGTTGATGATGTTCTCGATATTACCAAAATAGAAGCAGGAAAAATGCAGGTCGATCTAGGCATAATCGAACTAGAACCCTTATTAATCGAACAGCGCAATCTTTTCAAACCAGATACCATCAAAAAGGATATCGAACTGACGGTAGACTGCCAAGTAACGAGGGTTTATGGCGATCGCCTGAAGCTCAAACAAGTGTTGACCAATCTTTTGAATAATGCTTTTAAATTTACCCAACAAGGAGAGATTCATCTCCAGGCTATGCCGAAAACGGTAACTACATCTTCAGGGAAGAAATCTTTAGTCGAAATCTCTGTATCGGATACGGGCATTGGTATTGACCCAGATCGACAGGCTACTATTTTTGATGCTTTCATTCAGGAAGATGCTTCAATTCACAGACGTTATGGTGGTACTGGATTGGGGCTGACTATCTGCAAACAGCTAGTAGAGCTTATGGAGGGAAAAATTGCGCTTGATAGTAAAGGACGCAATCTAGGAACACAGGTTACTATTACCTTACCTGGGGTAGATAAGAAAAGATAACAACATGAAAAGCTTAAAAATTTTGTTAGTAGAAGATGACCTATCATTAGCCAAAAGTACCGCCAAACTTATCGAACGTTTTAGCGGACATCAAGTCAGAGTAACTGACAATCCAGAAACTATTTTTGAGCTATGCACCACTGATGAAGTAGACATAGTAATTATGGATATCAACCTATCAGAGGCATCTTGGGCAGGAGAAGAAGTTAGTGGTGCCGATCTATCTCGATTATTAAAAACTCAACCAGCAACCGCCCATATACCTATAATTATTTTGACAGCTTATGCCATGGCGAACGAGAGGGAATCTTTAATGGCTGATTCTCAGGCTAATGAGTTTTTTACAAAACCAATTAGAGATTACGGTCTTTTGATTGAGAAAATAGAAGAGTTAGCCAAAAATTAAAACTTTCTATATTTTAGTTTTTTGTAGGTACAAACACTTAATTAAAAAAAATAAAACAGCTTATAATGGGCTATTAAAACAATTATAGTTTTAAGCATATTAGTCCAAGCCATGTCAGATCGCCCCGAACATAACTTTCAGGAATCTTCCCAAGGCTCTAAGGCAGCGAATAACGACCTCTTTGTAGTTGGTATTGGTGCATCGGCTGGAGGATTGAGTGCTTTAGAAGAATTATTTAACAATCTTTCCACAGCTAGTGGTGCTGCATTTGTAGTCATACAGCATCTCTCGCCAGACTTTAAAAGCTTGATGAAAGAGTTGCTAGAGCGACGTACCTCAATGCCAGTTTATCGAGTCACAGAAGGCATGGAGTTAGAGCCTAATTCAGTGTATTTGATTCCCCCTGGGCAAAACCTGGCATTAGAAAAAAATGCCCTTCGTTTGGAAGATCGTAAAAAAGATAAAAATAAAAAGCACGAACTCAATTTTCCCATTGATTTGTTTTTTACTTCTCTCGCTAAAAACTACGGAGAACAGTCCCTTGGGGTGATCTTATCTGGTTCTGGTAGCGATGGCACTCGCGGTTTAAAAGCAATTAATGAAGCGGGAGGATTGGCTTTAGTTCAAGATCCCGAAACAGCAGAATTTGATGGAATGCCCGTAAGTGCGATCGCCACAGGAGTAGTCAACCAAGTTTTACCCCCCAGAGAACTATCTCAGCTAATTTATCAGTGCGTTGTCGCTCCCGTAAGTTTCCCGAAAACTGAGTCTAGCACAAGCAATCTGATTAATTCTGCTAATCTTAGCCTAATTGCCAAGCTGTTAATAGATGAAGAAGGATTGGACTTTTCTCAATATAAATCCAGTACCATTTCCCGCAGGATTCATCGTCGCTGTTTGATTCATAACTCCGAAAGTATCGATCAGTATATTAAACTTCTGAGTAATTCAAAGGTCGAAAGACAAATTCTCTGTTCGGATTTATTAATCAATGTCACTCATTTTTTCCGCGATTATCCAGCTTGGCAGAATTTAGAAAATAATATTCTGCCCCAATTAATCGAACAAAGCAAAGCCGAAGCAGAATTAAGATTTTGGATTACGGCTTGTTCTACAGGAGAAGAAGCTTACTCTTTGGCAATTTTAGTCCATGAGGCACTAGAAGATTCGGACAAGAATCTCCGAGTTAAAATTTTTGCCACAGACATAGATCGAACCGCATTAGAAAAAGCATCCCAAGGGATTTATTCCCCTTCGATTGCCACAGATATTGGTTCAGAACGTTTGCAGAAATATTTTATTGCTAAAGATAACTCTTATCAGGTGATGCGGAAGATTAGAGAAATGTTGATCTTTTCGCCCCACGATCTCACTAAAGATGCTGGCTTTACTCGCATTAATTTAGTTACCTGTCGTAATGTCTTGATTTACATGAAGTCTGACTTACAGTATCAGGTTTTGCGTAATCTACATTTTTCTTTAGTTTCTAAGGGAGTTCTGTTTTTAGGGGAAGCAGAGACATTAGGAGAATTTGAGTCAGAATTTGAACCTTTAGACAAAAAATGGAAGTTTTACCAGAAGCGGAGAGATATTAGACTGCCTCTTCCTTTGAGATCGACTCCCAGAATTGGTAAAAGTTCTTTATCCCAATTTAGTCAAATCCAAAATCGAGTTCAATTCGAGCCAATTTTGGAGCAGTGTCTCAATCGGCTATCTAATGAATCAGACACGATTATACTCTTAATTAGTCGGGACAATCATTTACTCCATGTCAGTGGCAACTCTAGCAAAATATTTAAAACTCCTGACGGCAAAGTAACCACAGAAGTAATTAAGATGGTAGTTCTTCCCCTACAGCTACCACTGAATACAGCTTTGCATCGGGCTAAACAAAAGAGGAAATCGGTTTTATATAAGGGCATTAAATTAGAAGATCGGGGAGAGATGTTCAACATTAATTTAGAAGTTATTCCCCCTCAAAGCGATCGCAAACATGGTGATTTTTTTCTGGTCAAAATTAAGCAAGAAATAGCTATTGCACCTCTGGAAATTCCTGAAGCCGAAAATTTTGAACTGGGGAGCGAAGCTTCTCGGCGCATTTTGGAATTGGAAAATGAATTACAGCAAACCCGTGAAAACCTCCAGGCATTAGTGGAAGAGTTGGAAACCACCAACGAAGAACAACAGGCTTCTAATGAAGAGTTAACTGCTTCTAATGAAGAACTTCAAAGCACTAATGAAGAACTACATTCAGTCAATGAAGAATTACATACGGTTAACATTGAATATCAGTCTAAAATTAGCGAGCTAACTCAACTTAATGATGATGTTGATAATCTGCTCCAAAGTACCGAAATTGGTGTAATCTTTTTAGATTCCGAACTAAAAATTCGCAAATTTACTCCTGCAATCACAACAGCAATTGCCTTACGCCCAGCAGATTTAGATCGTCCTTTAGAAGACCTTTATTGGAAATTTGAATGTCCTAATTTATTCGATTTGTTGTATGAGGTATTAACAACAAAAAAATCCCAAGAGTTAGAAGTTAAGCTCAAGCAAACAGAGAGCTATTTATTGATGCAGATTCATCTCTATCAAACCGAAAGTAAAGATAGTGAGGGATTAGTTATTAGCTTTATCCAAATAGATGAAATAAAGCAAGCTCAACAAAAACTTGAAAGAGAAATAGTCGCCCGCAAACGCTCAGAAGAGCAATTAAGAATAAATCAAGAACAATTATTAATTACTCAACAGCAAGTAGAAAATATCTTTAGTTTCTTGGAAGATGCTGTTTGGTCATTAGATCTACCAACAAGGAAATTAGGCTACCTCAACACTTCATTTGAGAGAATTTACGGCAGAAGTAAAAAAGAATTTTATGCTAATTCGACTCTTTGGCTTGATGTAATTTATCCCCAAGACAAAGACATGGTGGAAGAAGCGCACCGACTAATTAAACAACAAGAAAAGCTCTATATTGAATATCGTATTATTCATCCTGACGGTTCGATACGTTGGGTAAGGGATCGTAGCAAAGTTATCTATGACGATCGCGGTACGCCAATTCGACAAGATTTTATTGTCAGCGATATCACAAAGCAAAAACAAGCATCGATTCAA
The DNA here is from genome assembly GCF_900659865.1 of Hyella patelloides LEGE 07179. Taxonomy (GTDB): domain Bacteria; phylum Cyanobacteriota; class Cyanobacteriia; order Cyanobacteriales; family Xenococcaceae; genus Hyella; species Hyella patelloides. The sequence goes on along the minus strand of NZ_LR213901.1, from coordinate 6,033 downwards.
GCTGAAGAAACTCTTAAAAGAAGTATAGATCGCTTCCGCAATACTTTTGAACAAGCAGCAGTGGGAGTGGCTCATCTATCACCCGAAGGTAAATTTATTAAAGTCAATCAGCGTCTTTGTAATATTTTGGGCTATACTAACGATGCTTTATTAAGTACAACCTTTCAAGCAATTACTCATCCTGAAGACTTGAAGCAGGATATTGAGTATGTGGCGCAAATGCTATCTGGAGAAATTAGCAATTATTCAATGGAAAAACGCTATCTTAAAAGCGATCGCTCGATGGTGTGGGCAAACCTCACGGTTTCTTTAGTTAGAGATGATTTAGGACAACCAGATTATTTTATCTCCGTAATTGAAGATATCACTGAGCGCAAAAAGACAGAAATTGCCCTCGAAAAAAGTACAATTAAGCTCAAACAAGCCAATCAAGCTAAAGATAACTTCATCGCTCATATGAGTCATGAATTACGCACTCCCTTGAATAGTGTTATCGGCTTCAGCCAGATACTAAAGCAGGATGTTAGCTTGGATCAAAAGCAACTTAAATCCATTGATATTGTTAATCAATCAGGAAAACATTTACTGACTCTGATTAACGATGTCTTAGATTTATCAAAGTTAACTGCCAACAAGCTCGAGCTACAATACCACGAGCTTAATTTAATTTCTTTTCTCCATGAGATTACCACTATTTTTCAGATTCGCGCTCACGAAAAAAACTTGAGCTTTATCACCCAAATATCACCCGATCTTCCTACTGTAATTAGTGCAGATGAAACCAGATTGCGACAGGTTTTATTTAATATTTTGAGCAATGCCTTTAAATTTACTTCCACTGGTACTGTTATCCTATCAGTTAATTGTGTCGCAGAAACTTCTGCTTCTAAGATCGAGACAATTCGCTTTCAAGTAGAGGATACAGGAAGGGGAATTGCTGAAGACAATTATGATACTGTTTTTACCCCATTTGGACAAGTAGACCAAAGCCATAACAATTCGGAAGGAACGGGTTTAGGACTCTCCATTTGCCAGAATATTCTGCAACTCATGGGTAGTCAACTACATTTAGAAAGTAAAGTAGGTCAAGGCAGCCGTTTTTGGTTCGATCTAGACCGAAAAGAAGTATTTACTTGCTCTCTGCCCAACTCAAGAGAGTTTGATGGTCAAGCAGGACAGACTCTAGTTAAACCCTGTAAAGTTCTTGTTGTAGACGATAATGCAGATAATCGAATGCTACTGGTGCAGTATCTACAACCTCTCGGATTTACTATTGAAGAGGCTGAGAATGGTCAGATCGGATTAGCGATCGCCCTAGAGTTTCAGCCAGATGTTATTCTGGTAGACTTACTAATGCCTGTAATGGATGGCAAAGAAATGAGCGATCGCATTCGCCAATCTCTTGACTTAAAAGTAATTCTAGAAACTGCCACTCAAGAAATTAGAACCTTATTAGATTGTGATTTTGTCGGATTAACTTCTTTAAATCAAGAAAACGTGGCGATCGAGGCGTATTCTTCTAGAGAAAAAATTGAAATCGATCCTCAAAAATTTATCTCCTACGACGATCTTTGTCCTAGTCAAGATGTCTATCAATCTTATCTAAAAGGACAAATTGAGGTTATGGAAAAACGTAACATTCAAGACCATTCAGAGGTAACATCCTTACTTAATCGTCAAGTACGATTGATAGTACCAATTTTAATCAAGGATACTAACTACACATCAGGCTTCTTCTCCCCTGCCGAGGATACGATGTTTACTCATAACATTTTGTATGGCTGGGTGATTGTGGATCAATATTCATCTTTCCGCGTTTGGCAAACAGCAGAAATCAGCTTGCTTAGGGATCTAACAACTCAGCTAGCTATTGGTATTAAGCAAGGATTACTCCACAAACAATTATCTCAGCTAGCTCTTCTAGATTCTCTTACCCAGGTTTACAATCGTCGTTCTTTTGACCGCCAGCTTAAGCGAGAGTGGGGGAAACTCAAACGAATTCCTGCTCCTCTATCACTAATTATGTGTGATGTGGACTGTTTCAAAATTTATAACGATACTTATGGTCATCAACAGGGAGATAGGTGTCTACAGCAGGTAGCTCAAGCTATATCTTCTGCACTCAAAAGACCAGGAGATATTTTAGCTCGGTATGGCGGAGAAGAATTCGCCATCATTTTGCCCCATACTCCCCAAGCTGGAGCAGCTCAAGTTGGTGAGCTTATCAGAAGGGCAGTAAAAGAACTAAAGATTCCCCATCATAACTCCTTAGTTGATTCTGTTGTCACCGTTAGTCTAGGAATAGCTAGCACCATTCCTGATTCTGTAGATTATCCTCAGCTTTTAATTGAGGCTGCGGATCTTGCTCTATATAAAGCTAAAGAGCGTGGTCGTGATTGTGTTGCTGTATATTCAGAATCTATCTCTCGTTCCAAAGATCGACAGGAATTAAAAATACGTTGGGTCAAACGTCTGCGTGAGGCTCTCAATAACAATTTATTTAGTCTTTATGCCCAATCAATTACGCCCTTAAAAGGAGATGACTCTCGCAAATGCTTTGAGGTTCTTCTACGTCTTACAGATCGAGCTGATAAAGTAATTCTTCCTGGTGCCTTCATAGACATTGCAGAGCGTAATTTCTTGATGATAGATATTGATACTTGGGTAATCAATAACCTGTTTGAAACCCTAGAGAAATGCGATCGTAATATCTGGGAAAATCATCGTTTCTCTATTAATCTATCAGGAGCCTCTCTAAGCAATGAATCCTTTTTGCAGTTTCTTAAACGACGACTGACTAACTGTCCTCTCCCTGCAAATCTATTTTGCTTTGAAATTACGGAATCTGTAGCTGTCTCCGATCTCAAGAGAATAGTTGAATTTATCAATTCTCTCAAAAAGATTGGCTGTAGCTTTGCTCTTGATGATTTTGGGAAAGGAGTATCTTCTTTGACTTACCTGAAAAATCTACCCGTAGACTATCTAAAAATAGATGGTTCTTTCATCAAAGAGTTGAACATTAATCCTGCTTCTAAAATAATGGTAGAGGCAATCAACCACATTGCGGAAGGAATTGGTCTCAAGACTGTAGCTGAATTTGTGGAAAATGAAAATATCTTGAATAGTGTTCGAGATTTGAATATAGATTATGCTCAAGGCTTTCACTTGAGTCGTCCAAGAGCTTTGATGGATGTAATTGAATAGAAAAGCTACAGTTCACAAACAGCATTTCATATTAGTTGACGCTATGAGATTTTTTCTGTTACCTTATACGTAGTCGTTATGAGTTTAACTTGAGCAAATGGTCAAAATAGTTGGCATTATAGGAAGTCTGCGTCCAGACTCTTACAGCGCGAAAGCCTTACAACAAGTCATAGAAATGGTTGCAGCTAAAGGTGCAGAAATAGAAATTCTCGATTTGCGTCAGATGAAACTGCCTTTTTGTGACGCTAGTGATGATTATCCAGACTATCCCGATGTTAAGAAATTGCAAAACACGGTCAAGTCAGCAGACGGTTTAATCTTAGCTACCCCTGAATATCATGGTAGTCTGAGCGGTGTCATGAAAAATGCCCTTGATTTAATGAGCTTTGAACATTTATCGAACAAAGTTACAGGCTCGATCAGCGTTCTTGGAGGACAGTCTAACAGCAATGCTTTAAACGATCTTAGAGTAATTATCCGATGGGTTCATGGTTGGGTAATTCCCGAACAAATCGCCATCGGACAAGCTTGGAAAGCTTTTGATAAAGAAGGAAAATTGGTAGACGAGAAATTAGTGGAAAGATGTGATAAATTTGCTACTAGCTTGGTAGAAAATACCAAAAAACTAACAAAATTATAAATGATGTCACCGAGTCACCGAGTAGTAAGATATCAACCAGTAACCACCGTACAGACGCGATATATCAAGTCTCTACTGACTTACTCACTCGCTCACTATACATTCAAATCTGCTATTGCCAAGCGAATTTGTTCTAAACGTCGGCGATTTACTCCGATATCAGACTCTCCAAGACGAGAAGCTGAACGCATTTCAATTACTTTCTTATCTGTGGGGAAATAAAATTCTATATCATCAATAAAACCCATTAAACGGCTGGTAGATTGAGCGCGGATGTAATCATCAGTTTGTTCGATAACTTCAGTACGAGGTACAACTTTCAGTACTTTTAACAAAGTTTCCTTTGCAATGTCCAAATCTGTTTGATAAGTTATAGGCGCAATACTGTGAGATTCATCCGCGTCTTGAGTTACCACACAATTAGGGCTTTCTGGACAGGGAGATAGTAAGCCATCATGAACTCCTAAGTTATCAGGAGAAGTACCAGCAAAAATATCTTTCACTATGGGTAAAGCACCAATATTATAAGAGGGAACCGCCCAGCCAGGTGCAGCCCAGCCCATTGTAATAGTAGAGATGAGAGATATGATAACAGCAGTTGCTTTTAAACGGGATAAATTATATTTCAGCATGACAATGGGAAAAATCTTCCGAATTATCATAACAAATCTCAAATTTATGTAATTTAAACTGCCTCTTACGCCAAAAATAGAAGTTTGATCGTTAAAATAAATTGTTGTTCGATCGATTAACAAACAGCAAGAAAAATATTATAATTTAGTAGGCGATCGCGCAGTGCCAGGCTACGCCCGATCGCTTTAATTGCTTCAAGCGGATATCCTTCATCCCACAGCGATCGTGCAATAACCAAGCTAAAATATGCAAATTAGCCACTTTTCGAGCAAATAAAACTGTTTTCCAAACATCGGAATGCTTTCCTAGCAGGGGAATATGAGAGAGTTGACATTCGAGAGCAGCAGCGTTTTTCATTTTTTATCGAAGGTAGTTTTTTTGTGGTTGCAATAGTTTTGACCACTGGATATAACTTTAGATCCGCCTTGTAAATACAGGCGGTTTTGCGGTTTGCGGAAGATAAAAATCATCTACACTCCAAAATATTTGTGTAATATTTAATTGTGATGTCATCATAGAACTAGCTGAGATACTTGAATTGTGTTCCCACGTGAGTTTTCATCTGGTGCTTTTCTTTTTCTCTCTAATTTTCGTCGAACTGACGTTGAGCAAAAATTATTATTCACAGATGACTAATAGTCAAAATATCGTACGTGGAGCATTTTTTATCGTTGCTTCTGAATTAAGTTTTGCTCTTAGTGCAGCTATCATAAAATCGGTATCAGCTTCATTACCCAACGAATCAATTGTCTTTTTCCGTAATTTATTTGGGTTAATTATTTTAACTCCTTTATTAATAAAAAATAGCCCTAAAATTTTACAAACAGATCGCCTGTATCTACACTTAATTCGCTCTGGTTTTGGTATGGTAGCGATGTATTGTTTCTTCTATGCCTTAGCCTATCTTCCTTTAGGTGATTCGATGTTGATTAAGTCAACTATTCCCCTGATTATTCCTTTTATATCTGCTATTTGGCTACAAGAAAATATTACTTATCGAGTGGTTTTAGCTGGCGCATTGGGTTTTATAGGAGTATTTTTAATTTTAGAACCAACGGTTGATACTAATTGGGCGAGTTTAGTCGCCTTAACTAGCAGTTTAATGGCTGCAATGGCTTTTGTAACTGTCAGAAAACTTTCAGCAACCGAACCTCCTTTACGAACAGTTTCCTATTTTGCGATTGTGGGGATTACTATTTCAGCTATACCTTTAATTTGGACTTGGCAAACTCCTACAATAAGTCAATGTTTTTTGTTAATGGTAGTAGGTTTAACCACAACTATTGGTCAATTATTGTTGACTCGTGGATATCAAAATGCTCCTGCTTCAAGCGTCGGCATCTTTACTTATACTTCTGTCCCTTTTGGAACATTTTTAGGGTGGTTAATTTGGAGCGAATTACTAGATAAAAATTCCTATATCGGTGCTGTTTTAATTGTCTTAGCTGGCACAATTGTCTTAAGAACTAAAGTCATTTCCAATCAATCTGATAATTAGAATAGGGTTGGAAGTTGATTGATAATTAGGCAAAGGGGAAAACTCATGATTTTAAACT
>NZ_LR213900.1 GCF_900659865.1 Hyella patelloides LEGE 07179 | reverse complement strand
CTCATGCCCCTGTGTCCTTGGGCAATGCTGAGCCCTCCTCTATGGGCAGGTTCCGGGCGGATTTTAACCAGAGAGTACGGTTTTCGAGCTCTTGCTTAGGTAGTCCAGGCTACCGGTCAAAGCCTGTTAACATGAATTCGAAGGTTTCACGGGTAGAGAACATTGAATTTTTGGAAAGTAAGCTAACGGTCAAGGAGACTTGTTAATGAAAGCGTTTCTTTAAAGCATTTTGGAATTGGAGGAAAATTACCAGAAATCAAGGGTTGAACCTTAGAGTTGGTTTTCAAAGGGCAGCGACAAATTTGGAACTTGGCTAATGCAATCGAAGAAGTTGCAAAATAGTGACCTAACTGATTTAGACACCAATTTTAAGGCAAACCAATCTGAGCTGATCTTAATGAATACACAGAACTTAGTCTCAAGACTCAACTAAACCGACCCGAATCCTGACCCGATCTGACCCGAATCCTGACCCCGATCCTGACCCCGATCCTGACCCCGCATCCGACCCGATCCCGACCCCGATCCCGACCCCGATCCCGACCCCGATCCCGACCCCGATCCTGGAAACTCCGAAGTAGATTTTGATATTACTAATGATTGGGGAAGTGGTTTCCAAGGAAACATCGATATTACTAATCAGAGTGACACTCCGCTCGAGGTCGAGACTCTTGAGTTTGAGTTTGAGGGCAAGATTACCCAAATGTGGAATGGAGAAATTGTCAGCCAGGATGGCAATACTTATGTGATTCGTCCTTTTGACTATAACGGCACAGTTGCTCCAGACCAAAAAGTTTCTATTGGTTTTCTTGGGGAAGGCTCTGTCTCAGATGAACCTAGTGTTTTTGAATTGAATGGAGAATTGGTGGATACATCAACACCAGACCCCGACCCTACACCAGTTTTGAGCGCACAGTTAGAAGCCAACCCCACACCAGTCTTGAGCGCACAGTTAGAAGCCAATAAAACTTATACAGGACTGGGAACTTACTATGGTGCAACAGGGGCTGGAAACTCTGGATATGACGTGGTGTCGCTAGATCAGCGAGGTAGAATTACTGCCATCAATCGCCAGCAGTGGAATAATTCTGAGGCAAGCGGTGCTTTCTTTGAGGTATCAGGCCCCTATCAAAGAGAAGGTCAAGCCGATCCGATCACAGTGATGGTAGTGGATCAAATGCCTGATAGAGACAATGGTCTAGACCTTAGTGAAGAAGCCTTTGCTCAGGTTGCCGAGCCGATTGAGGGAATTGTCGATCTTCAATATGGTTTGGTTAGTCCTCCTGATAACTTTGTCACGCCTTATGGCAACGAAATTGGAGACGGAATTATCGTCGATCGTCTAGCAGAAAGTAATCCTTATTGGCCAGCAGTCAGACTCACAAACCACCGCAATCCAGTTCAAGAAGTCGCTCTAGTTACTGAAGATGGTGAGACAGTTCCCCTGGAGCGGAAAGGTCATAACATCTTTGTTTTAGAAGAAGGAATTGGTGAACCAATCAATGGCAATCAAGATTTTGTAACCACTGATATATTTGGTCAACAGGTTACTTTGAATGATATCAATATCACTGGTGGCACTGGTGAAGATGTCACTACTGGTGAGCAGTTTCCCATAGTCTAGGGAAGCTGTTGCTGTCCCAATATTTAATCTGATATCTGGTAATAACTTGATACTTTTTTGATATCGGATCCCCATAGATATTAGTCTTAATTTCGTCTAATTCTTGGCATTAAACAAGGTAAAAATTTAACAATTTTCGTGATAGCAAAGATTAGGAATCTGATGACTACAGCGATCGCATTTTTAGGTAAAGTTAAGGTAAAAAAAATAATACCTTAAGTCCAACTTGTGGCAATTGCGGGTATAAATACCTTAAAGTCCACAAGCTCAACTTAAAGCAATCCCTAAACATAGTGCTAATAATATCTAATTACTACACTTTGAGGGTTAAACGCACTCTGCGAGAGTCTCTTGAGGTTGTGGTTGGAGAGATTCTAAGAAATTGCGTAATAACTGTTTTCCAGAGTTAGTCAGAATACTTTCTGGGTGAAATTGAACTCCTTGAATGTGAGGATAGTCTCGATGACGCACGCCCATAATCGTACCGTCTTCTACCCAAGCGGTGATTTCTAAAGTTTCTGGAATGGTTTCTTTTTCGATTACTAGGCTGTGGTAGCGAGTTGCAGTGAAAGGAGAGTTAAGATTTTTGAATACCCCAACATTTTTATGATGTATTTCCGAGGTTTTACCATGCATCAAAATGGGTGCAGAAATAATTTTACCCCCGAATACTTGTCCAATACTTTGATGTCCTAAACAGACTCCTAAAATGGGAATCTGACTACCCAATGTAGCAATTAATTCTGAAGAAATTCCTGCATCTTCAGGACGACCAGGGCCAGGAGATATTAAAATCCCATCAGGCTTTAGTTGGCGTACAGTGTCAAGATCGATTTTGTCATTACGATATACCTGTATTTCGGCGGCTAAAGGTAATTCCTGCCCTAATTCTCCGAGATACTGTACTAAGTTGTAGGTAAAACTGTCGTAGTTATCAATAACGATGATCAAAATAAAATCCTTTAAGTTGGTTTAACTATCAATTATTTTGGTTATTTAGTAAGCTAAGATGATTAATCTTAGTACGGGAGGAAGTAAAATCCAGACTGCTACTATTAAAGCTGCGATCGCTGATAGTAAAACTGCACCAGCAGCACAGTCTTTAGCTATTTTAGCGAGTTCGTGGTAAGTCTGTTTGACTGTTAGATCGACTACTGCTTCGATAGCTGTATTGAGCAATTCTAAGACCATTACAATAGCGCAAGTCAGGGTAATAACTGCCATTTCCACTGCACTAATGTTTAAGAATAAACCTAAACTGACTGCTAAAGTACCAATTACTGTATGAATCCGAAAGTTTCTTTGAGTACTAAATGCATAGGATACACCAGCCCAAGCATATTTAAAGCTTAAAACTAAGTTAGGAGCGACTTTCCAGGCTAGATCGCGTAACTCAAGATTTTGGTTTCTGGTTTTAGTATTGGTAGATTCTGTCATAATTTAAAACTAGCTTTATGTCTAGATTGTTTAGTTTCGTTGCACTGCCCGCTATCTTAACTCAGGATAATTTAGGAGCAAGAAGCAAGTATAGAATACAAAGAGGTATTTTAATCAGTAATTTCTACTAATTTCAGTAAAATTGCTTGCTTTTGCCACATTTTCTTTAAACTATAATCATCAGGATGATCCCAGCCTAAAAGATGCAATAAGCCATGACTGGCAAGCCAAGCTATTTCTGTGACTGGGGAATGATGTTGCTCCTTTGCTTGTCGGTAAGCTGTATCCAAAGAAATCACAATATCTCCTAAATATAAAAATTCAGTAAGCTCTAGAGGGGAAACTACTTCACTTTCCAAAGCTGCGAAGGCGAGAACATCTGTAGGTTGGTTTTTCTGCCGATATTGATTGTTAAAGGTAGCTATTTCCCGATCGCTGGTAAAGCGTAAACTGAGTTCATAACCATTAGCCTGGGGTAGACTATCATCTAGGGCATTAAGCCAAGTATCAAACCATTCTGACAAAGGAATGGTATCGATCCCAGCCAAATCTATGGCATTGTTGTTATTTTTACTACTTAAGTAGTAGTTGTTTTCAATGTGAATTTCTGTTGTTATTTTAGTTACCATAGATAAAGAGATGGGATTGCCTCATTATATAGTGAGATAATTCTATGGATAAAACTGCTATCTAACCTATGTTTTAGCTGAAATATCTCAAATAAGCATTATGGTTTGGTTAAATAAGATAAACCAATCAAGACTGTAAATAAGCCAATCATGGTTAAGATGAAATGCCTTATAGACTTACCTCCTTTACGTACCATATTACGCATTGCTAGTTTTACGTAACTATCTGTAGGTTTAGGCTCTGAGGAAGATGCAGCTAGTGGTTCTACGGTTTCCGTGGGTTTAGTCATAATGTTACGAATTTATGAGATTTTTACTCTTCGTTAAGTATTATATAGGTAATTATTACAGCATTTGATAGCAACCGTAACAAATCAGTCCGCTAGCCAAGGGAACAGTCAAATTATCAATACCTAATTTGGAAAAAGCTTCTAAGGCTGTGGCAATTATGGCAATCAACCCCGCAATTAACCAAGTTTGTGCCGAATTACCTTGAGAAAATAGTAATACGGTACTGGTTACGATAAAAGTAGCGATCGCCATAGCCGTTGAACCCTCCCAGCTTTTATTGATATCAAATACTCTATAAGTATGTTTCCCAAAACGTTGACCTATAATAGCAGCCATCCCGTCACCCCATGCCATTACTAAAATACCGATAGCGGTATATTGGGGGTAATCTTTCCAAAAGGCTTGAGCTAGCACGCCAATACTGACAGCATAAAACAGCGTACCTAAGCTTTTACGCCCCACACTGTTAATACTGGGTAAAATAGGGGTAAAATAAGATGTCAGGGCAATTATAGAGGCGATAACCGCAGCAGCCACAATAACCTTTGCCTCAATATTGAGCCACCATGCGAGTAAAATCACATTACCGCTACCTATGTGTACTACTTTTCTAGTTAATTCTGGATCGTCGTTAATAAAACGATTTAGAGCTTCGGCGATGGTAACTAAAATTGTTAGATAGATAAAAATGATTATTAAAGGATAAAAAAGTTGCGGAATAGACTCACTAAGATAAGTCATTATGAAATACTTTATTTAGAGTTTTTCTTAATTTACCAGATAACGATTTCTCCCTCTAATAACTCTACTGGTTTTCTTTCCAGTACTTCTGTTGCTACTAAATTGTGCCATTCTACGATCGACCATTTATAAGTAGTAGTCATGAAACTTGTAATTTTTTTAATCACTTATATTTTGAAATACTGATATGCTATCGTAAGTTACTTAGTCTATAATTTTATGTCTCTGAAAGTAATAGCGATCGCCAAATTTCTTTTTTCTTAACCAAGATTAGATAAAGACTATCTGTTTTAGAAATTTTCAGAGTTTTAAGATTTCCGCAAACTCTCTTATTTTGTGGTCAAATATAGATTAGTATATAAGTATGTCTAATTGACTTTTTAGACAACACAGTAAATTCCAGTTTAGATGAAAGGTGAGCTTCTAAAAAGATTATTCAGAGCGATCGCAAGTGATGACCAAAGTGCGATTGATAAACTCACATATCTAGTAATAGAAGATGAGCGTAAAAAAGGACATACGCTTTTAGCCAATCAACTAGAAAACATAACCCAAAAGAGTACTAAAAGTAGCTCTATTGTTAACAATCGTTCATTATCTTCAAAATCTTCTCATAATGGCAATGAAGTTGTTAAAGATTCAGGAATAGAAAATTTAAGCGTTTTACCTACTAGCACCCGACTTAACACGCCTTTAGTTAATTTTATTCCCAGAGAAAAACTCAGACATCATATGATACTACCTTACTCGGTAGAAAAGCGTTTTCAGAGAATAGAAAAAGAATACGCAGCAAGAGACAGATTAGCTCATCATGGATTACGCTATAGACAAAAAATTCTCTTGTTTGGTATTCCAGGTTGCGGAAAAACTATGGGAGCAGAACGTTTAGCTTGGAATACGGGTTTATCTTTACTTAAAGTTCGCTTTGATGCAATGATTTCTTCTTATTTAGGAGAAACTGCAATTAATTTAAGATTAGTATTTGAGCTTGCAAATAAAAATCCTTGTTTACTGTTTTTTGATGAATGCGATTCCATTGCAAAATCCAGAGAAGATACACAAGAAGTAGGAGAAATTAAGCGAGTAGTTAATACTTTCCTTCAAATACTAGATGAGTATGAATCCAATTCTGGGCTTTTAGTAGCAGCAACTAATTTGAATAAAACTCTTGATAATGCTTTATGGAGACGTTTCGATGATGTAATTGAAGTCCCACCTCCAGGGAAAAAAGAGTTAGAATCGATAGTTAGACAAACTCTGTCGGCGATAGAAGTAGGCTCGATTAACTGGCAGTTTATTATTCAACAAATGGAAAGTTTTTCGGCTGCACAAGCGGTCAGAGTCGCTCAAGACGCAGCTAAACAAGCTATCTTAGATCGTGAAGAGTTAGTTATTCAGGAACACTTAGAAGAAGCAATTGAAGAAATCAAAGTTTCCTGAAGTTAATTATCTTTAATTACAGGAAGTTTAATGGTTGAAAATTCAAAGCAATTCCCTCATATTCAATTGAAGCTTACAAAAGAAGGAACTGCAATATTATATGGAGGAGGAAACAAAAAAACAAATCCCATAACAGCAAGTAATAAAGATAATCGCTGGGGACATGGAAATAAATTAAAAAGTTCTGTTTCTTCTATTGTTGCAGATTGGAAATCTTCCATAGAAAAAAGAGAAGAAGAGGAAAAACCAGAGCTTCCTAATGCAAGACGTATTATTTTAAAAGTCGATCCAGATTCTTTCGATCCAGATAAACTTAGAGGTTATGGCATAGAAGTTATTGGCGATCTTGAAGATGGTTATATTATCGGTGCATCAGCAGATTTAGAATTAACAAAATTAGAACAAAAAATTCAACAATTTATTCAAGAAAAAAGAGGTGGTGGATCGATATCTGAAATCTGGGAAATATTTGAAGGATATCAAAAAATAGAATCAATTCTTTCGCCCGAACTGTTAGCACATTGGGATGAGGTTCAAGATGAGCAGACTTATACAATTGATATTGGAGTAGCCTGTATTGGAGATAAAGTAAAATTATCCGACTGTCCAACTAAGAAAGACGACGAAACTGTAGATAGCTATAATCAAAAACTAAACAAGTGGAGAAATAAACGAGATACTACTTATCAAGAGTGGGATAATTTAAAATCTCAAAGAGAAGATGAGCTAACACAATTTGTTGTTAATTACCAAGGTCAAATTTTATCCATTATTGATGGAGATACTCCAAAGTTTATTGAGTTACCAGATAGTTTTTCTTGCCGTATTCAAATCTCAGGAAAAGGATTAAAAGATTTGGTTTTTAACTTTCCTTATATCTTTGAGGTTTCTGAACCAGATGAATTCGCAGAACTGATTCAAAATCAAATTTCATCAGAGTCAACAGAAACAACGTTTGAATTACAACCCCCTAAGAGTAATGCACCGAATATCTGCGTGATTGATAGTGGAATTCAAGAAAGACACCCTTTATTAAAGTCAGCAATAGATTCAAATAGTTCTACTTGTTGGATTTCAGAAGAAAGCGATAATACTGCTGATTATGTTGATAATGGCGGACATGGAACCAGAGTAGCTGGTGCGATACTTTATCCTAGAAATATTCCTCGTACTGGACAACAACAAGCAATTTGTTGGTTACAAAATGCCAGAGTTTTAGATGCAGATTGCCATTTACCCGAACAATTGTTTCCTCCAGATTGTCTAAAGGAAATAGTCAATCTTTATTTCAAACAACATAATACTCGAATTTTTAATCATTCGATAACGGGTATTGTTCCTTGTCGAACTCGTTATATGAGTGCTTGGGCTGCTACTATAGATGAATTAACTTATCAAAATGATATTCTTTTTATTGTTTCTGCGGGAAATTTACCGTTAAATTCCAAAATTGGATATACCAGATTGTCCGTTACAGATCATCTTCAAGCTAACCGTTTATATCCCAATTATTTATTAGAAGATTCTTGTAGAATTGCTAATCCAGCCCAAAGTTTTCAAGCATTAACTGTTGGTTCGGTAGCATCTACTTATTATAATAATCCACCTCTTACTTCTCTTGCAAAAACAGATAAAGCATCAGCCTTTTCTTGTACTGGTTTAGGTATCTGGGAAACAATTAAACCCGAAGTTGTTGAATATGGAGGTGATGTAGTTACAGATAATAATAATCCTCCTAGTTTGACTTGTCCTGAAGCAGTATGTCCTGAATTAGTGCGCTCGACTTTGAATGGAGGATACGCTGTAGCTTCTGATAATATTGGGACTTCTTTTGCAACGCCAAAAGTTACTCATATTGCTGCTTGTTTAGCTGCTGAATTTCCCTACGAAAGTTGTTTGTTATATCGCGCTTTAATTGTGCAATCAGCGAGATTACCAGAGTGGACAAAACAAAGTGATGTCAATCTATTTCATGCTATTCGTACTATTGGTTATGGTATTCCTGATTTAGAAAGAGCTATTAGAAATATAGATAATAGAATTACTTTAATCACTAGAGGAGAAAGAAAAATTAAAGCAAGACAAGCTCATATTTATCAAGTTCCGCTACCACGAGAGCTTATTTCTCAAGGAGAAGATATAGATATTTTATTAGAAATAACCTTATCTTACAAAGCTCAACCTCGTAGAACTAGACGTAATAGAAGAAGATATCTTTCTACTTGGCTTGATTGGGATTGTAGCAAAAAAGGAGAAGACCCAGATTATTTTCTTAATAGAATACTCAAAGAATATGATGCACCTGAAAATGCAGAAAAGGGTGAAGGTATTTTTACTTGGAATCTGGGGAAACAGAAAAATCATAAAACAATCAAAGAAATTTCTAGAAGCGCAGGAACTCTACAAAAAGACTGGACTGTTGTAAAATCCTATGAACTAAAAGAGGCTTTTTGTATTGCGGTTGTTGGTCATGAAGGCTGGAACAATAATCCAGATACGTCTGTTCCTTATTCTTTAGTGGTCAGTTTTGAAGCAATTAATGCAGAAATTCCTGTTTATTCACCAATGGTACAAGCACAAATTGAATTAGAAGTTAAAGAACAAGTACAAGTTTAACTATCTGATAAAAAATTTATTGGAAAATAATGATCTTATTCAGCATCGTCCTAATACTATTATTAGGATTTTTTAGTGGTCAAATAGCACAAAGAATCGGCGCACCTCCCTTGATGGGGATGATTATAGTTGGCATATTATTAGGCTCAGAAGTTAGTAACTTAATCGATTCTGGGGTTATAGAGTTAGCTGATGAATTACGCACTATTGCAGTAATGGTAATTTTAATGCGAGCAGGATTGGGGCTAGATCGAGATAAATTAATCAAACAGGGTAATGTTGCTCTGCGATTAGGGATTTTACCCGCTATTACTGAAATGCTAGTAGTTGCAGTTGTCGCAGTATGGCTATTTCAATTTAATTTTGTCACGGGTTTACTATTAGGCTGTGTTGTTAGTGCAGAGTCTCCTGCGGTAATTGTCCCAGGAATGCTAAGACTCAAAAATTTGGGTTGGGGTGTGACAAAAGGAATTCCCGATGCTATTTTAACTGGAAGTGCTTTATCTGATGTTTTGATATTGCTGTTATTTAGTTTGTTGCTCAATTTTTTGGGACAATCTGCTATCAATAGTAATGCTTTGTGGTTACTTCCTTTACAAGTAATTAGTCAAGTTATTTTAGGAGTAATTATCGGTTATTTAGCAGCCAAGTTAATTGTGTGGTTTGTAGTTAAGCAGCAATGGACACAAAACACGGTACAAAATACTTTAATTGTTGCTAGCCTGGCTTTACTAATAGTTGTTTTGGCTAAAGAATATCCTTATTTTTCTGGTTATTTATCTGCGATGGCAATGGGTTTTTTCTTGATTGAATTTAGTCCTCCTTTAGCGAGAAAGTTACGCACAGAATTTAATCATCTTTGGATTGCTGCTGAGATTATTTTATTTGTCTTGATGGGAGCAACAATTCAGCTTAAAGTTTTAGAAAATGTGTTACTTTCAGGAATTTTATTGTTAGTTATTGGTTTGGTTTTTGGACGTACTATTGGGTGGTATTTAGCAACTGTGGGTAGTAATTGGCATTGGCGCGAGAAATTATTTTTATTACCAGGAAACTCGGCTAAAGCCACAGTCCAAGCAGCTATTGGCGCAATTCCCCTTAGTCAAGGTATACCAGGAGGAGAAATTATTTTAGCTGTTGCAGCTTTATCTATTTTGATTACTGCACCTCTAGGAGCGTGGGCGATTCCTACTTTTGCTCCTAAACTATTAACAAAAAATCCTGTAGACCCTACTAAAACTAATATTACAACTAAGACTATTTTACTTGCTGCGATCGATACTTCTGATATAGCAATTCAAGTCTTAACTAAAGTAGGAGATTTAGCAAGACGTAGTAATGGAGAAATTATAGTAGTTCATGTCAAAAATAATTCTTCAGAATTAGAAATTATTAACTTACAAAAATTAACCAATAAATTACTATTAGATATTCCTCATCAATTTATTACTATTAATGGTTCAATACCAGAAGAAATTATTACATTAGCTCAAGAGTATCAAGTAACAGATATTGTAATGGGACAAACAGGACACCAATTACCAGAAAAAATTTTACTTGGTTCTGTCTCTCAAGCTGTTTTAGAAACCAGTTCTATTCCTGTAATATTAGTTAGTAATCAAAAGTAGAATTGCTTATACAAGCTCATCTACGACGATCGCTCATTAATCCCATAATAGGCCCTACAATAGCACCAAACACAAAACCTCCTGCGTGCGCCCAATAAGCTACACCACCCTCAGCACTTACTCCAATAGAGGCTACACTACTTATTGCTTGCTGCACAAACCAGAAACCTAAGAAGAAGAAAGCAGGGATTCTAATAGTGGTAAAGATAATGCCCAGAGGTAGTAGAGTGACAATTTTGGCTTTAGGATATTTTAGTATATATGCGCCCATTACTCCAGCGATCGCTCCAGAAGCCCCTACGGTAGGTACAAGAGAACTCATATCAAAGAACCAGTGAGTTAAACCAGCTAAAACACCGCAAATCAGGTAAAACAGCAAGAATTTAATATGACCAAGACTATCTTCAATATTATTGCCAAATGTCCACAAGAAAAGCATATTAAACCCAATATGCATAAACCCCCCATGAAGAAACTGGGAGGTAACTAAAGTTGCGATTTCTGGAACAGATTGATCTGGTGGTGTTCCCGCAAAACTAGCACTTAACTCTTGAGGAATTACCGCATAAAGTCGAAAAAAGTTTTCTAATTGCACTCCTAAAGACATTTCATGGAGAAAAACCACCACATTGATTGCAATTAAAGCATAAACAACTATCGGAGTCGTGTAAGTAGGATTCTCATCCTTTAAAGGTATCATTGATATAACAATTATTAGTTAGTTAGATGAATTACACTTTATCGAGTTAGGCAAAAGGAGATAGAAAACAGGGCAAGCTCATCTAATTTTATATAATAGTACTTGACGAGCGACCTTGGCACGAGGCTTATCCTTATTATCCCGCCCTGACGGGACGAATGGGAAAAACCTTAGCCTAAGAATGCGCGATTCATAACAAAAAAAAGAAGGCAAAATAAAAACCATATAGTGAGTAATTCTTAATTAAAGTAGGATAAACAATACCTACCTTCCTGAAGATAAATAACTGAGCTAATTATATAATTTGAGGACAAAACTCTATTCAATAAAAATGAATTATACAATCGATCTTCATCCATTGACTGATTCAATTAGCGATCGTGATTTAGAACTATTATCTGCTAAAAATCCCGATCTGAAATTTGAAACTGATGCCAACGGTAAACTAATTGTTATGCCACCAACAGGAAGTGAAAACGGAAAAATTAACGGAAACTTGTTTTTTCAAGTTGAACTATGGAATTATCAAAATAAATTAGGAGTTACATTTGATTCTTCCACAGGTTTTAAATTATCCAATGGCGCAGTGCGTTCTCCTGATGTAAGTTGGATTGCAATTAATAGATGGAATTATTTAACCGCGAAACAGAAACGAGGTTTTGCACCTATCGATCCTGATTTTGCCATTGAGCTTCTTGGTGCGCGTTCCGACAGCACGAGGAAACCTCAGCAGGGTCGCACCGCATGTCTCCAACAGATGATTTGAGAGAACTACAGCAAAAAATGATTGAGTATTTAAACTGTGGAGTCAAACTAGGTTGGTTAATTAATCCTGATGAAAAGCAAGTAGAAATTTATCGCATAAATCAAAAAGCAGAAGTTATGGACTGTCCTAATAATTTATCTGGTGAAAATATTTTACCTAATTTGATTGTAGATTTATCTGATATTTTATAGTTGTCAGTTATTACCCCAAACTAAAGATAAATAACTCGATAAAGTAAAAGCATCTACGCCTAATTCTGTTCTTTCTTTTGCTGCTTTAATACCAGCTTGAGCGTGCCAATAGGCTGCCAGTGCTACAGTATTAAATGTATTTTGTAAGTTTCCCTTTTGTTGAGCAATTAAACCACTAAGTAAACCAGTTAAAACATCTCCGCTACCGCCTCTTGCTAAAGCTGATGTACTTTCAGGAACTACCCAAACAGAATTATTTGGGTGAGCAATAACAGTTTTTGCGCCTTTTAATAAGACCATAGAATTACTATTTTGGGCTGCTTGTTGTACTGCTCTTATGCGCTCTTTTTCGGGATGGTTAATATCGGGAAAGAGGCGTTTAAATTCTCCTAAATGTGGTGTCATAATTGTAATTCCCGCTCTAGATTGCCAAATATTTGGCATCTTATTAGCTGCTAGTTTAGCTACTATATTTAACGCATCTGCATCCAGAATCAAAGGACAACTTAAATTAATAATTCTTTCGATAATCGGTTGAGCTTCAACCGTCAAACCAGAACCGCTACCGATGGTATCAAATTTGGCTAATTCAGCATCAGACAAGGGTAAAGATGCAATTGCACCCGATGGAGTTTCGGGACATCCGATAATTAAAGCCTCTGGTAATTGAGATATTAGTAAATGTCTTAAAGATTCAGGTACAGCCACCGATAGCATTCCCACACCACTAGCCCTTGCGCCTAATGCATTTAAGATAGCTGCACCTGGGTATCGACGAGAACCACATATTAGTAATAAGCTTCCCTGTTGATACTTATGGGTAACTTGAGGGCGAGGCAAAGGTAAAAACTGCTTTGCTAGTTGGGGTGTAATTTGTTGAATTAAGTTATTTTCAGGTATAATTGCTTTAATATCAGCTTCAGGAATCCCAAAGTCTAGTTTGAGTGCTTTTCCAATGTATTCTACTCCTTGTTCTTGAAAAAAGGCTTGTTTCCACAAACCCAAACAAAGAGTGTGAGTTGCTTTAACTGCTGTACCCAATACTTCTCCTGTATCAGTATGAATACCAGAAGGAAGATCGATACTAACTACAGCTTTACCCCAATTATTGAGTCTATCTACTGCCTCAGCTATTTTACCATCAAGCGATAGCGTCAAACCAAAACCAAATAAACCGTCAATAATTAATTCACACTCACTTAAAATATCAATCTCTTCACCAAAAGGAATACCTAAACTAGCGACATACTGTGCATGGGAAGCGGTTAATTCTTTAAGCTTAGTTATGGGGCGATAAACCTTAACTTGATAACCAGCTAAATGTAATTCGCGGGCGACTACTAAAGCATCTCCTCCATTATGTCCTGGCCCCACTATGATACCAACATGGGAAACTTTCGGCTTAGGATAAAGAATTTGAATCTGCTTAAAACACAATCCCGCAGCTTTTTCCATTAAAGCAGGTACGGGCATTCCCCGAGCGAAAATCCGCCCTTCAATATCCCGCATCTGTTGTGCAGAAACAACTATTGTGTCTTTAATGTTTATTCGAGGGCGTAGGTTTCCTTGCGCCCCTACCTTTATGTTATGTTCATTCCTCATAATTCATCCTTCATCCCTCACTTGCTACTTGCTACTGGAAAACTTCTTCATCCTTCTTTCTGTTGTCTCACCAAATCCACTCCACGAGATGTACCCAGACGAGTTGCACCAGCTTCAATAAGGGCGATCGCTTGTTCTACTGTGCGAATTCCTCCAGAGGCTTTAATCCCTACCTTTCCGCGAGAAACTTCTTTTAATAGTTTAATATCTTTTACTGTTGCACCCCCAAACCATCCTGTACTGGTTTTAAGATAAGATACCCCTGCATCGAGACATATTTCTGCTGCGAGTCTTTTTTCTTCGTCAGTAAGTACAGTAGTTTCTAAAATTGCTTTCACAGTTTGCCCTGTTTCTTCGCATATGGAGGCAATTTCTTGGTATATTAACTCTGATTGTCTTGATTTGATCCATCCTAGGTTCATTACAACATCTAACTCTGTTGCACCGTTTTCGGCTGCTTCTTGTGCTTCATAAAGTTTGACTGCGGGGGTATTTGCACCTGTGGGAAAGCCAATGACAGTGCAAACAGCTATTTTATGATTGTGGAGTAATTCGGTTGCTTGTTGGACAGCGTAAGGATATATACATACCGCAGGAAAGTTATATTTAATTGCATCGCGACAACATTTTTGAATTTCTTCAGGAGTCGCAGAGGGTTTTAATAAGGTGTGATCGATATAGTCTGCGAGGTTAATTTCTGAGGTGGTAGTCCGCATAGTTATTAACAAAGGTTAATTACTTACTTATCTTAGTTCCTGTCTTGCGGATTGCGAAGCTGTTTGCAAGTTTAGCGATCGCTTTTATCTTTAAGATAACTGAATCGCTATCTGTTTTCCAATAGCACTTTAAAAAACACTTTGGGAGCAAACAAAGCTGTCGGCTGCTTGAGCATATGGGCGACTTCAATAAATGTCTGATATACAACCCATAACTAGAAAATTTTCGGGAAAACGTCGCAATTTCTCGTAGTGAAGAAGACGATTTTCTGTTCTCCGATAGCCGTAAATTGGTGATTTGGGTCGTGCATTTTTGATTGTTTCGTAAATCTCGCTACTACGCAAGCTGCGAGCAAATTCGAGGAAACCATCTTCATCTGTTGGTGGATAATCTTTACCAATTCCCGCCAGTGTCACAATCCAATTTTGGTTTTCTACAGGATAAAGCACGCCTCCACGTTGGCAATTTTGAGGCTTCGCTTTTAATACTACTCCCTGAAAAGGTGCGGTAAATTCTGGTGCTTTTTGATACCAGCGACTTGCATAACCCAGAAAAGAGTTAATGACTGTCTCTTGCGGTTTTTGATAGCCTAAGCTTTCGAGCCATTTTGGTGTTTGAGAATTTCGTCCACTAGCATCTACCACCAACCGAGCGGATAATTTTAATTCGCGATTTTGCCGATCTTTTACTTTCACCCCAGTAATGCTTTTATTATCGTTACCGAGGGATAATCCAACTGCCTGATGAGCTTCTAAAAATTCTAAATTGCGATATTTTCTTAGTCTTTGACGAATAGCATTTTCTAGTAAATTTCTGCTACAGGTAATCATCGTCATTCCTGAATCGTAATTAGGTGCCCAACCGTCGGCAAATAAGTATCGCCAATCTGCCACCACATCCGTTTCTAAAGCACCATTCTCAATCAACTCAGTACTCAAGCCTGGGAATAGTTGTTCTAAAATTTCTTGACCTTTAGTAAGCAAGGCGTGAACGTGAAGTGATTGAGGCACGCCTTGGCGAAATTCTGGTTTCCCTGTAAAGAGATCGCGTTCTAGAATTATTACTCGGTCGAAATGATCGATTAAAACTCTTGCAGCTATCAATCCAGTAATACTTCCACCAATGACAATTGCCGAGTGACTTTCTTCTGTCGGCACGTTGGTTATTCGGTACATATTTATCTAATTTATAATTGCTTGTTAACTATCTGTTGCCATTCATGTTATCTTCAGTCCAGTCTAGTAATTCTTAAAGCAATTGTAAGAGTTGCGCTAATAGCTCGCCTATCAAGCTAGCCGAAACTCTCCCTAGTTTTACCCCTAGTTAGATTAAGAAAAGGTAGTTTAATTTTAGAAATAGTTAAAGCCTCAAATTCTGAAAAAACAATTGAGGTGATTCAACATTATAGTTTTGGTGTAGATTTGCTTTTAGTGAACTCTAATAACTAATTAATTATTGCGATCGCTATTTGTCGTGGAATTCTTCAAGAGGCTCAAACTATTGCTCTGCTATAATTATAAATTATTGTAGATGTTTATTCAGGTAAGGGTTTGACCGTCTTTCGTCCTCCTCCGAACAAGGAAAACCTTTGTATAAGCCTTCTTCCTTTGCAATCCTCTTTCTGGAAGCGACAGTGTCAAACCCCTATAAATACATCAATCTTGATAATGGTTTAAACTGCTAAATTTGTTTCCACTACTCTGACTAATTGATCCGTCCAATGATTAGTTAATTCTTGGTTGATAGCCTCTACCATAACCCTAATAACAGGTTCTGTACCTGATGCACGAACTAAGATTCTGCCTTCATTACCCATTGCGGTTTCAGCTTGAGAGATCGCCTTCTGGATTAGTTCGCATTCTTGCCATTGACTGCGTTTTTCTCGGCATTCTACCCTGACGTTACGCAAGATTTGGGGATAGGTTTGGAAACTACTATTAACTAGCTGAGTCAGGGATGCTCCAGATTGAGCGACTAGGGAGGCTAAATGGAGGGCGGTTTGAATACCATCTCCTGAAACACCATGATGATGACAAAGGATATGTCCTGATTGTTCTCCCCCTAACATTGCTCCTGTGCGCCACATTTCTGCTTGCACATGGCGATCGCCGACAGCGGTTCGGATAAGTTTGCCTCCTGTTTGTTGCCAAGCACGCTCAAAGCCTAAATTAGCCATTACAGTGGCAATAATGAGATCGTCAGGTAGTTCACCTTGTTCTTTAAGCTTATTGCCCCACAGGTAGAGAATATAGTCTCCATCTACCACTCTTCCCTGACAATCCACTGCCATGACTCGATCTGCATCTCCATCAAAAGCAAAGCCAAGATTTGCCTGATGTTCTAGCATTGCTTGACGCAGGGTATCAAGATGAGTTGAGCCACAGTTGACGTTAATCCGATCGCCATCGGGGAGTTGATGGAGTAAAATTACTTCTGCACCTAACTGTTCAAACATTACGGGGGCTAGATTAACTGATGCACCCCAAGCTAAATCGAGGACAATTTTCATTCCTTGAAAGTTTAAGTTCGGAATCAGCGATCGCTGTACCATAGCGGTATAGTTATCAATTAAACCAGGACGATAGTAATGTTTGCCCCATTGATTGGCAGTATCGGCACAATTGAAGTTATTGTAATTAGCTCTTAGTCTGGTTTCGATTTCTTGAGCCAAATTATCGGCGAGTTTAATGCCTTTGCTATTAAAAAATTTAATTCCGTTGTCTTCTGGAGGGTTATGACTAGCAGAAATCATAATTCCGCCAATAGCGTCGGTAGTGTTTGTCACCGCAGCCACACAGGGGGTAGGACATAAACCCAAGTGCCAAACTTCTAACCCCGCAGCCGTTAAACCAGAAGACATTGCCATTGCTAACATATCGCTGGAGTTACGGGAATCTTGTCCAATAACTACTGCACCACGCTCATTAGCTTGTTCTTGTAAAACTGTACCTACCCAATAACCTAATTGGAGAGCAAAATTAGCATTGAGTAATTCTCCTGCTTTACTCCGAATTCCGTCCGTACCAAAAAGCCTAGTTATCGGTAAAGTATTACTGTCTAATGAAAATTTTTCTAAAATTTGCTTACTCACACCACCAATACTCCTAAAGAATGTTAACTCGCACGTTTCAGGCGTGGGCGTTCGGTAAGTTCGCGTCTTTCGAGGAAAACTTAAAAAGGGGCTGACAAGGTTAGTCACGTAAATTCATAACACAGCCCCATAACGAACGTTCGCGCCGTAAAACAACTGCTTCCTTAGCTGAGATATCCTCGTGCCAAGGTCACTCGTTAATGATTAATGATTAATCATACATGAATGCCGAATTATGGCTTATTTTAGCTTGAGGCGATGAGTAGATTTACTTGATGTAATCAATCACCTCGATTTTACATGACGGGAGGAAATGCCGACGGTCAGTCGGCATATTCCACTCCCGTGTTGACGTAATTACCACCAAAATATGCCATAAAATTTAATTTTGGGTAAAACTTGGGATAAATTACGGAGTAAATTGTTATCTAATTAGTTAAAGTCTGAAACAATTGCGTAACTTTACTGAGGTCTTTGTCTCCTGGCGATCGCTCTATGCCACTGGATAAATCAATACCATCTGGTTTTAGTTGACTTAAGGCTTCTGTAACGTTTTGCGGGTTTAACCCTCCTGCTAACATCCAGGGTAAAGAAGGTTGAAACTGTTGCAAATCTAACCAGTTAAGGGTTTGTCCCGTACCACCTAGCATTTGAGGATGATAAGCATCTAATAATAAAGTATCTACGTATTCTGTGTAAGTAGTAGTTTCAGTGAGAGATTCTGGGGTTTTAACCCGAAAAGCTTTAATCAGTTCGATTTCTTGAGGTAATTGTTTTTTAAGTTGTTGGCAAAATTGAGGCGATTCTGCGCCGTGGAGTTGCACCCCTGTAATTCCTGTTATTTTTACTGTCTCGATAATTTCTGAGGCTTTGGCATTGGCAAATACGCCAATAGTGTCTACAAGAGAGGGCAAATCATCAATAATGGCTTTGATTTGTAATGGTGTAATATAGCGTGGCGATCTCTCAACACAAATAAATCCTAATGCTGTTGCTCCTAATTTAATAATTTCGTTACCTTGAGCCGATTTAGTAATACCGCATATTTTGATTCGCATTGAAGAATAACCCACTATTTATTCGTAAAACTTTGAATTACTGTTAATTATTAAAACGAAATTAGGTTTTTCACAGAGGGATTTTTATAATTCTGATAAACATAACTTTAAATTTAACGGAGTTAATCAAAAAAACATGGTTACAAATGTAGTATTTGCTCTACAGTATACTCCCTCCACTATCGATTGGAATCCTTCTGTAGCATTGGTAATGATTATGTGTAATCTATTTTCGATCGCTGTTGGTCGTTATGCAATTCAAAAATCAGGA
>NZ_LR213899.1 GCF_900659865.1 Hyella patelloides LEGE 07179 | reverse complement strand
TGAATAAATTAATAGGCGTAGCAAGTGCAAGTATTCGAGAAATAAGAGTTAGAGTAAATAGTTTCATGCATTTGGATGATGAATACTTTCATTAACTCATGTTGTTTAGCTTAACCGAACAGTATTGCCACCCTACTTTATTTTCATCAAATCAAAACATGAATAAAAATTATCGGCCTTGCCTCATGGTGGTATGAAAAGCGCAAAATTTTACTTTTTCATTAATATTCAAGAGGCTTAAAGCTTAAAGCTTAGAGCTTGGAAGCTCCGAACAGTATTACTATCGGTTTCATACCTGTCTTGAACGAGTTGCTCATTGAGGGAAACCCAAGGGGCTGATTCTGTCGTTTCACGGCAGAACTTGTAAGCCCCGCCCAAGACCCCTAAAGGACTCGGCTTCGCCGTCGCGCACTCGTTCGCTAAATCAGCAACGCCAAATTATCGTATGACAGAAGGTCTCTAACCATATTATCCCGCTTGACGGGACTAACCATTAACCACCAGCAAAACTACCAATTACGCCATTTTCCAGAATTATCTAACTTACTATTATG
The DNA here is from genome assembly GCF_900659865.1 of Hyella patelloides LEGE 07179. Taxonomy (GTDB): domain Bacteria; phylum Cyanobacteriota; class Cyanobacteriia; order Cyanobacteriales; family Xenococcaceae; genus Hyella; species Hyella patelloides. The sequence continues at coordinate 18,299 of NZ_LR213899.1, read as the reverse complement.
TTGCTGTAATAAATTCTGATATTGTGCTGAACTCGCCCAGCGTTCAATTTCTCTAGCCCGAATTACAGGAACAGGGTGACTTAATTGGGCATTTTGCATCATTCTGAGGGTTTCACCTAAGCTATCTTCACTAGCAGCATCGTAAGCTCTGGCTTGCTCGATAAAAGCATCCAAATTTAACTGAGGAGCTAAGGTAGGAGAACCACCCGCTAGCTTCATTAACACAGACATGATAGTCTTAGGGTCTTGGGTAGCTAACAAAGCTGCGCGATCGCAACTAAATTCTGCACAACGTACCCATTGTAAAATACGCTCTTGTAGTGACTGTGCTAGCACCGTCCCCCAAGTGGGTAACAGATTAGTTGCTAGCACCATGATATTAGCCATTGTCAGATACACCCCATGTTCGCATTTGAGATGACCCAATTCGTGAGCAATTACTGCTTGTATCTCTTCAGGAGTTAACATCTCGATCAAAGATGTATGCAATACAATAAAAGGCTTTTTACCCCGCATGGCAAAGGTATAAGCATTAGGTACGGGGTTTTGCTGTACGTATAGTTGAGGAGGTTCGAGATCGAGAATTTGACAAGCTTCTATCAATAGTTTGTGTAAGTCTGGTAATTGTTTTGCGCTCACTAATACACTAGAGGCGATGTTATTGAGATAAAAAAATTGTTCCCCTACAGAACCTAAAATACTACGAATGACTACGTCTAATCCTGGTAGTTGTTTTAAGGTGTTAGTTGCTTCTAAATCTAGAGGATGACGAAAGCCATCCGCTTTTAAACCGATGAGTAATTGCTTTGATAAATTCATAATTTGGCGTTGTTGATTTTGGGGATGAAGTCGATAGTGATAGTTTTCGTAGCCATTGGCTATTATCTTAACTGTTAGCTTCTTTGCTGGAATTTTCTCAAGGGAAGTCGTAGTAAATTGATTGCTGTTAAAATAACCAATTCTTAGCTTTTTGCAAGCTTTTCCAATCGGGTTTTCTTTGTAAACCTTCTTCGATGTTTTCTTTCAGAGTAGTTTTAATATCTTCATCGAAATCAATTGCTTGTTGCACAATTTCGATATGTTTACGGACTCCTTTTTGCCCTATTTCTAACATTGCCAAAGCTAGATTAAGCTGACTTTGAGGATCCCTAGGCTCGATTTTGATGCTTCTTTGGGCTGCTTTAAGGGCTTGTTGGGGTTTTTCTTGCAAAAGGTACAACCAAGCCAGACAAGTCCAAGCTGCGGAGTTTTTAGGAGTGCTGGTACAAATTTCTTGAAAAGTTGGGATTAAGTTTTCTGCTGCTTCTCCTGCTTGATATTTCTCTATGGCTCGATCGAATAAAGTTTCTGTTGAATCGCTCATCTAAGTTATAAGTTATAAGTCGGTTTTGATTACACATAATTAAAACAGGTTGCTTATAACCTGCCTTACCTAAATATACACTTTACAAAAAATTGAGCTTAATTACGAATTGGCCCTCTTCTGTCACCTTCCGAGATTTACTAATAGTAAAAATAAATTGTTTAATGCTCAATGTTAAATGAATGCTCCACCCGATGAAGCCCCTAAAGCTTTAAGAGTTGCTTTTTGAGCGGAGGTCAAACCTTTTGCCCCAGTGATGTTCATGCCCTCATATAATCTGGCTAATTGCAGTATTTGTAGACACTTACCTGTTTCGACTTCCCACAATCTTATAGTTTGATCTTGCGAACCACTAGCAACAATGTGACCGTGAGGATGAAAAGCAACAGAAGAAGCTAAATAATCATTTCCGTGGCAGATATGCAGACATTTGCCAGTCTCAATATCCCATAGTCTCACGCTTTGGTCGTGGGAAGCACTAGCTAAAGTTTGACCATCGGGACTAATGGCTACAGAAAACACCCAATTATCATGTCCCTTCAGAGTTTTAATTAATTGACCTTGTTGATAATCCCAAATAGCGATCGCGTTATCCATGCTACCACTGGCGAGAATCCCCCCTTTATTTCTCCCCTGATCGAGGATCGGACTAAAATCTACTGATGTTACTCTATTTTTATGTCCTGTTAAGCTGGTTAATAAATTATTTGTCTCAAGATCCCATAGTCTAATAATAGGATCGCTATTGCTAGTAGCCAGAATTTTACCATCGGGATGAAAAGCTACTGACCATACTTGATTGGTATGTCCTGAAAAGGTTTTGAAACAATTACCAGTTTTAATGTCCCAAAGTTTAGCGGTTTGATCTGCGCCACCACTAGCTAAGATAGTACCATCAGGACTAAATGCCACTGCATATACCCAGTCTTCGTGTCCTTGCAAAATCTGCAAGCATTTACTTGTAGTCACATCCCAGAGTCGAATCGTGCGATCGCGACTAGCACTAGCAACTATTCCCTTAGAGTTAATGGGCGCGAAGGCGACAGCACAAACTAGATCGCTATGACCAGATAAACTCTGAAGACAAACATTGTTTTCCCAGTCCCAAATTCTGACAGTACTGTCATTGCTACCACTAGCAATTAAATTACCCTGAGAATTAAAGGCTACGGGGAATACCCAATCTGTACTACCTTGCCAAGTTTTTAAACATTTCCCATTATGACAGTCCCAAATTCTGACAGTTTGATCTAAACTGACACAAACTATTTTTCTTCCTTCTGGACTAAAAGCAAGAGAAAAGATTTGATTAGTGTGTCCGTAAATAGTTCGGATACAAGTGCCTGTATGATAATTCCATAGCCTGACAGTGCGATCGCAACTCCCGCTAGCTAAAGTCATGCCATCGGAACTAAAAGCAACCGCAGAAACTCCAGAAGTATGCTGTTTGTAAGTAGCAAGACATTTTCCCGTAGAAACATCCCATAATTTGACAGTGCGATCGCTACTTCCACTAGCCAAAACATGACCATCAGGGCTAAACGCTACTGAACGAACCCCATTTTTATGGTCTTTGAGGGTTTGAATACATTCACCAGTGGTAATATCCCAAATTTTCATAGTGCCATCGTCACTACCACTAGCAACAAGATCGCCGAGGGGACTAAATGCCACCGAGCGCACATAACTTTCATGTCCTTCAAGGGTCTGAATACATTTACCAGTGGTAATATTCCAAAGACGCAGAATATGATCTCCACTAGCACTAATTAAGGTTTTATTGTCAGGGCTAAAAGCAACTGAAAAGATTTCATTTTCATGTCCTCGACAAGTTTTGAGACAAATACCATCCTTAACTTGCCAAAATTTGACCGTGCGATCTGCTCCACCACTGGCTAGAACATTACCATCAGGGCTAAAAGCAATAGAACGTATCCAATTAGTATGCCCTTTGCAAATAATTAAAAGTTTACCTGTTGCTACTTCCCAGAGGCGAATCTGACAATCAGTATCACAAGTAGCTAAAGTTTTACCATCAGGGCTAAAGATAGCGGATAAAATATTACCTAAAGTTTCAGTAAAAACTGATTTCGATAAGTCTGCATTAGCAAAATTAACGTTATGTAATTTTAGTCCCTGTAAGTTAGCTTGCCAAACTGTTAATCCTGAAAAGTCATAGCCTTGTAAATCTATATTTAGATGACGCAAAATATTGATAATATTACCACTTAAATAGCCTCTTTGTTGAGAGTGAGATTGAGAATGTAGCGATTGTAAAATTTCATCTATCTGCTTTTTGATATTTTCACGTCTTCCTAAAAAGTTGCTTAAATTATTGACAATAGGTCTAATTAGTTGGGTTTCTTGAGATTCTCTAAGATAATCTTTAGCTTGAGATTTTACTAAAGAAATTTTATTTAAAATATCAATATTTTGATTGACTATTTCTTCGGTAATTTTGACAATTAATTGATAAATAATATATTCTAATACTACTGTTTGTAGACTAAATAAGTTATCAATATTTTCAATCAGAGAGCGTTTTTGCAAAGAAATTAAAGCTTGAAATAATACTCTAGAAGAAACTGGAATTATCAAGTCTTGTTGTAAATTTTGAATCGAAATTGGCTCGCGATTAATTGCCAACCAGTACATAATTTGTTGTTGTAATAGAGTTAAACGTGTAAATTGCTGCTGTAAGAGATCGCTAATATCATCGAAAATCAAGGGATCTTGTTGTAAAACTTTAATAAAATCCGTAACGCTACCATTAAAAAAATCTAGAATGCTAGAGGAAACTATCTTCAAAGCTAAAGGATTGCCACTATAGCGAGCGACTAAGGACTGCCATTCTGTTTTTGTACCAGAGAAAGAACCTTTTGCCGATAAAAGTTTTTGTCCTTCTAGATGAGATAGTCCTGTTAGTTGGAGACAGCGAACTGGTAAATTGTCTCCTTCTAAAGTAGATAATTCGGGGAGTGATTCGCGAGAGGTTAAGATTAGGCAGCTTTGATGTTTGGCTTCTGCGATCGCTCTTATTAAGTAGCCATAATTTTCATAGCCTACCCGATATGATTCTCTTGATAAATTAGGAGATTTATTGTTGCCACTCTGTAAAATTGATTCCACATTATCTAGTATCAAAAGACAACGGGACGAGCTTAAGTATTGCAGTAAAAGAGACACTTTTTGCTCTAAAGAATTGGGTAAATCTTTTTGCTTTTGCTTGCTTACAAATTGAATGAAATCGGCTATTACCTGTTCTACAGATGGGGTGTTGCGAAGACTACGACAAATAACAAATTCAAATTTATTTTCAACTAATTGAGTAACTTTAATAGACAGAGAAGTTTTACCAATTCCCCCCATACCTAATACGGTAACGAGACGACATCGATCTTCAAGAATATATTTTTGCAACATCTTGATTTCTTGCGATCGCCCAAAAAATACAGAAACATCTATTTCTTCGCCCCAATCTTGATGATTTTTGTGGTCGATAATTTCTTGCCATTTGAGTCCGAGAACCTGACAAAAGGCTTTAAAAGCATCAACATTAACTGCGTATTTTCCTGATAAGAAACGCTTCCAAGTCCCTTCGGAAATACCATTAGCAAAATAACCTTTTTCTTGCCATGAAGTACCCAAAACTTTACTGGCTTCTTCTAACCAGCGATAATCATCAATTGTCCAACCTTTGGCTTTTCTGGCTTGTTTTACTATTGCTAAACTCCGAGCAGAGACTTTTAGGGCAACCATCGATACTGTTTTAGATAGTTTTTCTCACAATAAATAGGTTGTGACTAATTATGCCTATTGACTACAGCTTAAGATGAAATCGTTTTATTCACTTTAAATTTTAATATTTGTCAAGATCGTATGTTAGAGCCAAACGCGATCGCAAAATTTCTCAAATTCTCAAGAAAATCAATAATCGAATAATTCCGCAGATCGATTTTGAATTTTTTCGAGACAAAATTCAGGATCGAGAAGTGTAAAATCAAAACAAGGTTATCTTGTTCTCTGTTTTAAACACTTCGTAAAGAATGAAAAAGCTGATAGCTTCTGCCATAGGACTGAGGAACATTAAGCAAGCGAGAAAAGAAAAAGGTTGGAATATTAATGATTATCGCTGGCTGGAGTCTGCGAGTGAAGTTTTGGGTATTTTTAGAGAAAAAGAGGACAAGTTAGCTTCAGGGATATCCTATGGTACTTGGAAACGTTTTTTGGGGGGTAAACATCCTATTAACGATCGCGCTTTTCAAGCTTATTGTCAAGTTTTAGGTTTGGAATGGCAAAGCGTAATTTCAGATCGCAGCGTTCATCAAGATTTTCATCTCAATCATCAAGATTGGGGAGAAGCCATTGATGTTTCTGTATTTTTTGGTCGTCAAAAAGAAATAATCACCCTCAGAAAATGGATTATAAGCGATCGATGTCGCTCGATTTTACTGTTAGGAATGGGTGGAATTGGCAAAACTGCTTTAGCGATTAAAATAGCCCAAAGCATTCAGTATCAATTTAATTTTGTTATTTGGCGTAGTCTTCGCAATGCACCTTCTTGTAAAAGCATATTAGCAGATATTATTCAATTTGTTAGTAATAAAAAAGAAACAAAACTACCCGATAAAACTGTAGATAAAATTAATTTATTGCTTGAATATTTGCGTAATCATAAATGCTTATTAATTTTAGACAATGCAGAATCTATTTTAGAAAATAAGCAAACACCCAATAATAATCATTATCGAGAAGGTTACGAAGCATACGGTCAGCTTTTTCAAGCAATTGCTGAAACTAAACATCAAAGCTGTTTACTAATTAGCTCAAGGGAAAAACTTAAAGAATTAGAAATTTTAGAAGGAAAAAATTTTCCTAATCGTTGTTTGCCATTAAAGGGTTTGTCACAAGCAGAAGGTAAAGAAATTTTCCAGACTAAAGGTTCATTTAGTGGTTCAGAAACAACTTGGCAAATATTGCTAGAAAGATATGGGGGTAATCCTTTGGCTTTAAAGATTGTTGCTTCTCATATCAAAGATTTTTTCTCTGGTAATATTGAAGATTTTTTAGCAGTTTTACAAGAAGGCTTATTTATCTTTGACGATATTCGTCTTCTTTTGGAGCGACAATTTCAACGTCTCAACCAGATCGAACAAAATATTATGTATTGGTTGGCAATTGAGCGTCAGCCAATTTCATTATCTAAATTACAAGAAAACTTTGTTGCGAATCTTTCCCTAGGCGATTTAATTCAAGCTTTAACTGATTTAAAAAATCGTTCTTTAATTGAAACTAATAATAATAAATTTACTCAACAACCTGTAATCATAGAATATATAATCAGTGAATTAATTGAGAGAGTTTGTGAGGAAATAGTTACAGGAGAAATTAATTTATTCAATAGTCATGCTCTCATTCAAGCTCAAAATAAAGAATACATTAAAGATTCACAAAGCTTTCTGATTCTAAAACCCTTGATAGAGGAATTATTGTTTACCTGTGGCACAGCCGAAGATATTAATAATTGTTTAAAAAAGAATTTAGCAACCTGGAAAGCGAAATCAATAAAAGGTTATTTTGCTGGTAATACGATTAATTTATTACGTCAATTAAAAATCGATTTAACTGATTATAACTTTTCAGGATTAACAGTTTGGCAAGCTAATTTACAAGGTTTAAATTTACATCAGACTGATTTTACTAATTGCGATCTATCTCAGTCGATATTTACCGCAACTTTAGGTAATATTTTATCGGCTGCTTTGAGTCCTCAAGGGGATAAATTTGCAACTTGTGATAATGGAAACAAAGTAAGTCTTTGGGATAGGTATACAGGTAAATTACTAACTGTTTGTGAGGGACATCATAATTGGGTTCGTTGCATTGCTTTTAGTCCCGATGGTCAGATGATAGTAAGTGGCAGTAGCGATCGCAGTATTCAATTATGGGATATCCAGACAGGAGAATGTTTAAGAACTTTTATCGGACACAAAAATGAAATTTATACAGTGGCATTTAGTCCCAATGGTATAATTCTAGCTAGTGGCAGTAGCGATCGCAGTATTCAATTATGGGATATCCAAACAGGGGAATGTCTACAAACTTTAACGGGACATAATGGTTGGGTACGTTCGGTTGCATTTAGTCCCGATGGTACAATTCTGGCTAGTGGTAGTAGCGATCGCACTGTCAAATTATGGAATATCCAGACAGGGGAATGTCTGCAAACTTTAACGGGACATCATGGTTGGATACGTTCGGTTGCTTTTAGTCCGATTCCGTTGAATCAGTCAGAAGGTGTGATTCTGGCTAGTGGGAGTGACGACCATACTATCAAGCTGTGGAATCTGAAAACAGGTAAATGTCATAAAACCTATACCGATCATAGTAGTGGAGTCTATTCCATTGCTTTTAGTCCTTTGAGCAATAGTGGCAAAAGATTTATCTTTGCTAGCGGGAGTGGTGATACCACCATCAGAATATGGGATATAACTACAGATCGGTGTCTTAAAACTTTATACGGACACAAAAATCAGATCGTCACAGTTGATTTTGGGGCTGATGAAAATACTGTAATTTGTGCTAGTTTAGATCGCACCGTCAAGCTATGGGATGTCACTACAGGACAATGTCTCCGTAATATCGAAAGTCATACAGATTGGGCATTTCCCGTTGCTTTTACTCAAAAACAAACCAATTTGATTTTAGCTAGTATTTCCAGTGACTATAAAGTGAGACTATGGGATATTCAAACAGGAGAGTGCCAGCAAACTTTATCAGGACATCAAGATCATATTTGGTCGGTTGTTTTTAGTCCTAATAGTTTATCCTCGAATAGGGACAAAATTCTCGCTAGTGGTGGTGCAGATCGCCAGATTAGAATATGGGATATCAATACTGGTGAATGTAACCAAGCTTTAGTGGGTCATGAAGACTGGATTAGGGCGATCGCTTTTCATCCTGATGGTCAAACCCTAGTTAGTAGTGGAGGGGATGGCACAATCAGATTTTGGAATCTTAACACTGGAATTTATACTGTGATTTCTGAACCTCAAGTCTGGTCTTTAACTGTTAGTGAAGACGGGAAATTTCTGGTTAGTGGAAGTAGTAATGGTGCAATTAAATTATGGGATTTTAACAGCAAAAAATGTTTGCAGACTTATATTGCTGAAGATTCTCCAGGAGTCTATTCCGTTGCCTTCAGTCCAAACGATAAGGCTATTATTAGTGGTAGTGCAGACAATCAAGTTAGATTGTGGGATATTGCTACAGGAAAATGTCTCAGGGTTTTTGAAGGACATCAAGGATTTGTTTTTTCCGTTGCTGCTACTTCTATATTTTCCAGCAACTCCACTCAGGAAATCTTAGCCAGTGGTAGTAGCGATCAAACTGTTAAATTATGGGATATCCAAACAGGAAAATGTCTGCAAACTTTAATCGGACATAGCAATAAAGTCTGTTCCGTTACCTTTAGCCCTGATGGGAGAATTCTTGCCAGTGGTTCTCAAGATCAATCTACCAAACTTTGGGATGTAGCAACGGGGGAATGTCTGAAAACCCTTAGAGTTCCTAGACTCTATGAAAATATGAATATTACTGGAGTAACTGGTTTAACCCCTGCACAACAAGAAACTCTGAAAATTTTAGGCGCGATCTCTTGCGTGACGTGAACGTAATCTAAGGATTTAATATTGAGGTTATTACTAATATCAAGTGTGTGTGAATTCAAATCAAATTAGCAAAGCACAACGCACAAAGCCTGATTAAACAAAAAAAGCAGATTGCGATCGCAATTACTCAAATAAGGTTGGTACTTTATTACTTTTGTAAAATTAACTATTTCCTGTTAATTAATTATTTTCTGTACTTAGAAATTTGGCAGAAATACCAAAATTGGTGTTCTAAGGTAAAAAAATTTAAACAAGAGTTTTCAGAAGTTCTGCAATGATATTTTACTGAATTTAAAAACTATCAATAATCAAGTTGGCGTTGCTGAATCAGGGTATAATATCAAATATGATTATCAGAACATCCTATAAACACGTCTCTACAGGATTTAACGATTTTATCGCTAAATATTATATTGTGTGTCAATAGGATTGTGTCTGATCTCAAATCCGTTTAGTAAAACCCCAATCAATATTTAGTGTAGAGACGTATCATGATACGTCTTGGAGTGGGTTAACGGTTTCATATATAAACTGGGTATGTAATTCGGATTTGGTATGACCGCGAATTGATAGTAAGAGATGCTAGTATACCCTTTGCCGATCCTGTCACCATGTTGATTACTTTTATAGTCTTAAAGAATGATAATCAACTAAAAGCTCCGAAGCTCTGAAGCTCCGAACAGTATTACTTTTAGTTTCTGCTTTAAATCAGCAAAGTCTAAGTTTTATTCATATCAAAAGCTGGAGTTAATTTGAATGATTTGCCTTTTACTGGTAGACGATCAAGAATTAGTTTCTCAGGGATTACAAGCAATGTTAAATCTGGAGTCAGATTTAGAAGTAGTAGGAATTGCTAACAATGGGCAAACTGCTATTGAACAGGTAGCAATTCTCAAACCAGATGTCGTCTTGATGGATATCAGGATGCCTATCATGGACGGAAGAGAAGCAACGAGAATTATTGCTCAAAGATTTCCCGATGTTAAGGTTTTAGTTGTCAGCACATTTGATGAAGATGACTACATCGCTCATGCCATTAAAGCAGGAGCAAAAGGATATCTGCTTAAGGATATGCCTGTCGAAGAGCTAGCCCAGGCAATTCGGTTAGTACATCGGGGATATACCCAGATGGGACCTGGACTAATGGAAAAAATGCTCGATGGTATTTTAGATTCCAGCATAACCGAAACTGAATCAGATGAACTAGAGCTAACAGAGTTGACCCCAAGGGAAGTAGAAGTACTACAATTAATTGGTACTGGTTGTACTAATCGTGAAATTGCCAAACAACTTTATATCGCTGAAGGAACTGTCAAAACTCATGTTACTCATATTCTAAATCGACTAAATCTACGCAATCGATCGCAGATAGCTATTTATGCTAATTGTGCTAGATAAGTAGCTTAAAAGACTGAGATTTCTTTAAAATCTCAGGTAATTAATTTTTATAGCGATCGCAATAAGAGTGAAATAGCTCAATAGCGATCGCGAGTATTCGGCTAATGTGCGATCGCTATTTATCAAACTTCTTGTAGAACATTCTTAGATTCATTCAGACTATGAATTTGCACTTCTATTCGACAGCCTTTTCCTGGTGAGGTTTTAAGTCGAAATTGACCATTAACCGCAACTACTCGCTCTTGCATTCCCCGAAGCCCAAACCCAGCACTTTTTTGCTTGCAATCGAACCCTTTACCATTATCTTCCACAGTTAGATAAACCCATTTGTGAGTGGTTTTGAGGTGAATTTGGACTTCTGTGGCTTGAGCGTATTTAAAAATGTTGGTCAAAGCTTCTTGTACGATACGATAAACAGTTTTAGCCACTGGTATTGGAACTGAACCACAGCGACTAATGTTGGTACAAATTGACAATCCAGTTCCTTTGCGAAAATCATCCACCAAAGCCTCGATTTTGGTTTCTAGAGGTTTTTCGTCTTTGGCATCTTCTCTTAAGGTACTAATGGATTTACGCACTTCCTGCATTGCTGTTTTACCTAAATGTTGAGCCTGTGCCAAAAAGGTGCGAGCCTGTGCGGGTTCTCTTTCCCAGAGTTTGACGGCAGTTTGCATCTGAATATTTAAACTGGTGAGAGCGTGACCTAAAGAGTCATGAATGTCGCGAGCAATACGATTACGTTCTTGCACGGTTGCCAGTTCTTCAACTTTTTGAGCATACTGCTGTAGCTGTTCGTGAGCATTGGCAAGTTTTTGTCGCATTTGACGTTCGGTTAATATTCTATTGGTCAACTGCAACACAAAAAAGATAGCCAGACCAAATACCAATGTTTCTGCTATTGTGTGCATTCCAAAATGAATTTGAGCCTCTGGTTCTTCTGGTAAAGCGCGCTGAATATATTTAAACTGATCTCCTAAAAACAAAATAAAGACTAAACCAGTTACGATCCATCGACCCAAGGATTCAAACAAAAAGCAACTCCGCATTACCACAATTAGATATAGCGTAGGCAAAATATGCAGGTATCCCAATACCGTCCCATAAAAAATTAAGCCAATTTCAATAGCGGTATAAATCACTTTAATTATGAGACTTCCGTTAGGCAAAATTAAACCCATCAAACCTAGTGCCACTAGAATAGATATGTGTTGGACAGGGATCATGTGACCCTGCCAAGCTTCCACCACAGCCAGAGAACCGCAACTGGCAAGCATTACCCATTCAGTAATCAGCAAAAAGCGAAAAGGATTGGGGAGAAATTTTAAAGGGGGAATCATGGAAATAATAAGTTGGGAGAGTCTTCTTTTATTAAAGTTCTAAGTTTACTCTGATGACCACAATAAAGCCTAAATTTATCACTTTTGTAGTAGTTGTTGGTTGAGTGGGGAGACTTTAGTCTTAGGAATTTAGTCTTAGGAAAATATACTTAATGAGTCAGGCTAATTAAGAGAATCTTGATTTCTTTTGTTGAGGATCAATTAAAATATTACCAAATTTCGTCTGATACTATAATAATTTCAAATAGAAACCACAAGTTACTCAGTACTACTTTTCATCCTTTATGCCCTAAAGGACTTCCTTCGGTCGCGCGATGCGTAGCGAGTCCTAAGGCGGAAGCGGTATCCTTTAGGGCATCCTTTATCCTTCATCCTTTTACCAATGTTTAACAACGTAAGGAAATTAATTGGAACGACTATAAATCCAGTTTAGATACGATCTTTATTAATTTCTTAACCTGGACACTTGTGGTGTGAAGAGATGAGAAATACTTTAAACGAATTGATTGCTAATTTTTTTTCCAACCATAGGTTTACCAAGGTTGCTTTTAAACATAAGCTTGCCACAACGGTAAAGTTATGGTTTAAGTCACAACACAAAATCGCAATATATACTGAATATATATGGACGTACCCCGACTCGAACGGGGGACCCCATCGATGTCAACGATGTACTCTAACCAACTGAGCTATACGTCCTTACGTGGTTGCAGTGAAACATTCTTTTGCTGCATAAATAGGTATAACACGTTTTTGTTTGGATTCGCAAGAACCAACTTAAATTGAGCGTTTTCTTTCAGGATGCAACTCCTGGGAAACGCTGATATTTAAGGTAGAAACCCAAAATCATCAAGACAGTAATAGCCACTGCACCAATTCCTAGAGGACTTGGCAACCAAAATACGGCTTTGATATAATTAATTTCTCCAGGTTGCAGATGCCACATTAATTTTTTGGTAGGCGAGTTAGGAATGGGTTGAAGATTATTTTCTCCTGATGCACTGTAAGCTAACCAGGGGGTATTTAGTTGAAAATCCAAGTCAATCAAGCGATCGCTGTTAATCGTTATTTTATCTTGACGAGTGAGAATGTTTAATGCTCGCAAATCAATCGCCAAATCTAGGCTATTACGTTCTAACAGTAACAGATTATTTTGTTTCAGGGTGATATAAGAATCGAGCTTGGTTAAGTCGGAATTTTCTGCTGTAGAAACCGCAGAGGTAGCAGGAATTTCGCTATGAAATAGTTGATTGAATTTAGTTGCTAGTTCTTTCCCGTTACGAAAAGGAATAGTCACAATTAGTTCTTCAGCATTGGGCTTTTTGACTTTGCCTTGTAATTTACGCGATCGCGACTCTATACTATTCAACCATTTTTTGACATCAGAGCGATCCAGATTGTTTAATTGCTGTCCAATTTTAATGTGCTGGACAATATTACCATTGTGGGGGCTATTGAAGTTAATCCCTACGTCATAGTTAACGCATCCTGTTAAAAGCATTAAAAGACAACACAGAAAAGGGAACAAAAACGCCATATAATTTCTGTTTTTTTGTCCGATCTGAGTTTTTTTCAACATTGTGTTCTCCTAATTTATCCCAATAGCCCAATACAATTGATATTCAATATGATTCAGTGTTTTTGCTATTTTTGAAATGAGAGCATAAAATCTATAAGTAAATTTACACAATCATCTTTTTATGCTAAGTTTCGCAAAAATACTTAATTTTTGTTCTTTACTCAATCTTTAGACAAATAGCCCAAATACATTAGTTATCTTCACTATTATTCAACTGTATACGTATATAAAGTAAAGATAATAGTTCATTGATAATAGGTTGATTTCTGAAATACCTCTTATGTAAGTATACTTACTCGGTAGTATCTCCCTCATAAGCGATCGCTCAGAAAGCTTATTAATAATGACCATAAATTATAATAACTACAATGAAAAAAATTAGATCGAAATCTAGATCGAAATCCCGCACCCAAAGTTCTAAACGCCAAGAGTTAGAGGTAAGTATACCTCTAGTGAGTATCATTGGTATAGGTCTAGTAATTGCCTTCTACACCCTACTATATCCTTTTAAAGAGTCTGCTATTGGGGTTCTACTCTATGATAGAGGCTTTACTCAATACCTAGTAATGTTTTTAGCAGCAATGGTCATTGCGACAATATCTCTTAAGCTATTAACTTTACAACCAGAATATAATGCTTTGAGTAAAATTTGGATCGCAGAGCATATTCCATTAGGGAAACCTAATTCTGATGAAGTTAGCTACTTACAAGAACGCTTAATGAGCGAAGGTAGTCTAGTAGCAAGGCGTTGTGGTCGTATTGTAGCAGCTTACATCAAGTCTGGCGATCGTGAAACAGCCACAGAATTTGCTCTTGATGATTCTTCTTTTTATCAAAGTGCTTCAGAGTCTTCTTTTTCCGTACCTCGCATCCTTGTTTGGGCAATTCCTCTATTGGGTTTTATCGGAACTGTAGTTGGTATTAGTAGTGCAGTTAGTGGTTTTTCTGGTTTTTTACAAGAAGCAGGAGATGTTGAGCAAATTAAAGAGGGTATTGGAATGGTTACTGGTGGTTTAGCTGTAGCCTTTGATACTACTTTGTTAGCTCTTTTCTTGAGTGTTTTAGTAATGATTCCTCTGGTGTTAGTAGAGCGTTATGAATCTCGTTTGTTACTCGGAATTGATATTTTTATTAACGATAAATTATTACCTCGCCTGAGAGATAAAAAGCAAAGTCTTAGCGCAGAAGCTATTAATACGGCGGTACAAGGTGCTATTAACGAACATTTTCCCAATCCAGAAAAATTAGTCGAACCTGCTCATAATTATGCTCAACAAGCAGCTAGTTCTTTAGCAAAAGGTTTTTTATCAGAAATTAGTAAAGTACAAGATGTTAGCTCCCAAGTAATTACTCAAGTGGGAGAAGTCAGGCAATTAGCAGATCGAGATCGACAACAATTTATGGAATTTTTTGCTCAACAACAGCAGGCTAATCAAGAAGCTGTAGCTACAATACAAGCTTTAGTGACAGAAATTAAAGCTAAGAATAATCATTTAGCAGATGGTTTGAATTTACAAGCTAGACAAATCACCAAGCAGTTAGAACAGGCTGCTAATATTTTAGAAAATAGAGTAATTGCTTTAGGGAAAAGTGCTAGTAAAATTAGCGATCTTCGAGAGTGGCAAGCTAGTCTAGATGAAAGCCTACGTTCTTTAGAAAAAACAGCGAAACTAGCACAGGTTTTAGAAGAAGTAAGAGATAATTTAGGTCAGCTTAGACCAGTTTTAAACAACTTAAATAAACCTCGTAAAATCACTTTGGTTGAGCAGGATAACTATAATGGGAGACAATAACTTTACTAATTAATAATGAACAATTAATATGCGTAGACGCAGTATTTCCCGAAAACATACTGAAATAGAATTATTCCCTTTTTTATCTATTTTGGCTTGTACTATTGGCACATTAATCTTATTAATTATTGTGCTAACCACCCAAGCTTTGAATCAACAAGAAGTAGCGATAGTAGCCAAAGAAGAAGAAAGTGGAGTCAACGCCAGTAAAAGCCCTCGCTATATAGAATGTCGCTCTGAAGGAATCGTTTTATATCCTAGTGAAGAATTTGTTCCCATAGACCAACTACAAGACCCTAACTCTCCATTACAACAATTAATAGCAGAAGTTAAAGCCAATAAGGATAGTGAATATTTAATTGTAGCACTAAGACCCAATGCAATTGATGTGTTTAATCAAGTTCGTGCCATTCTCGAAAAAGAAGAAATTGATATTGGCTATGAACCGATAGATGCTGGTTGGACATTGAAAACTGAAGAAGAAATAAATAACAGTAACTAATAATTAACAATTATTATGAGAAACCGTAGAAGGCGCAAAACTAGTACCCCAGATCAAAATTTAGATTCTTTTTTAGATATTCTAACTAACACTGTTGGGGTATTAATGTTTATTAGTTTATTTGTTACTTTAATCGCTGTTGAAGCAGATTCTATTGTGCAAACTCCTTTGGTTTCTAAAACCGAAAAAACTCCTCGCTTTTTTGAAATTCGCGATAATCAAATAACCTATATAGATGATGAAAAAGTAGGTAAAGATATTCAAGATGTTATTGGTAATTTACCCAATTGTAATAGACCAGATTTAGGTTCAGATGTTAATTCTGGTCAATATTTAACAGGATTAAATAATCATAATGCTTGTGTTAATAGTCGGGCTAGTCGTTTAATCAATTTTCGCACCACCACTGATTACTACAACGTAACGATGACTAATGCCAGTACTTTTTCCTTGCGTTACGATCCGATCAAAACTAAATCAGGAGAAACCGAAGAGCAATTTGCCCTTCCTGAATCTCAATTCAACGCAACTTTAGCACAATTAGACCCCCAAAAAGATTATCTGGCTTTTATTGTCAGACCTAATAGTTTTTCTGGGTTTCGTGCTGCTAGGGAACAAGCTTGGGCAAAAGGTTTCGATGTGGGTTGGGAACCTCATAAGCTGGATTTACCGATTCAATTTGGCTCTGGTGGTCGAGCCATCGGAGTACAATAAGTTAAGGAGTGAGGAATAAAAAACAAGTAAATATCAGCCAATCACTAACAAGCAATAAATAACAATGAAGATTTTTGCCAATTTTATTAACTCTTTAATAGTAGCAGGTTGGGTTAGTGCGGTCGCAGTTTTTTCGATTCAAAATATTCAAACTGTATCCCTCAAATTCTTAGTTTGGCAATCT
The DNA here is from genome assembly GCF_900659865.1 of Hyella patelloides LEGE 07179. Classification (GTDB taxonomy): domain Bacteria; phylum Cyanobacteriota; class Cyanobacteriia; order Cyanobacteriales; family Xenococcaceae; genus Hyella; species Hyella patelloides. The sequence continues at coordinate 1,759 of NZ_LR213899.1, read as the reverse complement.
ATTCAATTTCCTATTGGAGTTTTGCTAGCCTTTTGCGCTGGTGTGGGTTTTATTGGGGGTTCTTTTTTACCTCTTTTGTGGCAGAGAAGATAGTTAATGTTCACTATTTAAGTAGTAGTTTTGCTCTTACTTGACTATTTCAGGTAGTGAGATCGCCTTGTTGATTGTAGTAGTTCATTCCTATGTCAAACATCGAGATCGTGGCTGGATATATTCCCAGTTCGATTGGTCGAATTAGTGATTAATAGTGTAGGAAAAATTAAATCTAATCTGTCAGTTTTTAGTTGTACTTTAAGAAAAACAACAGCCATGAAACTCTCGAACCTAGAAACCACTCCTAATCCCAACTCCATGAAGCTTAACCTGGACGAGCAGATTGTGGAAAAACCTCTGTCCCTACAACGGGGCAAAACGCTCTCTAATGTCCCTGATAAAGTGTTTCAGTTGCTCGATATTGAAGGAGTGCGAGAAGTTTTTCTTGCGTCTAATTTTATTACCCTGACTCGTCACAATAATGCTGACTGGGAAACAATTCTCTCCAGAGCTTCAGGGATACTGGGGCTAGCTGAAAATGCCGATACAGAAATACTGAATAGATCGAAAGATTTATCCACCTCATCTTTGGCAGAAACTAGTAAGAGTTTAGGATTAGTAGAAGTTGCCGTATTATTCTTTCGTTGTCTCCCTACTCAAGTGAAAGTTATAGGTGCATTTGAACAAGCTAGAGTCAATTTGCCCGCTCGTTTCGAGCAAACTTTACAACGGGTCATTGATGCTACAGGAGCTAACTATGTAGAGGAAAGATACTGGGAACCTTATCCATCCCGTTCTGGTCAACCAGAAGAAGTAGCCAAGATGATGGTCGAAGAAATCGCTAGTCTCATCGATGAAGAGGAATTGGCTCGATTGTCCGAGAGAATCATCACTGGTTCCAAAACACCAACAATAATCAAAGAGAAAGCCAAACCAGAAGATTTACTTGTTTTGCTCGGTAGCAGTGATTGGAAAACTAGACTCAAAGCTATTCAAAAGCTGGAAATAAATCCTCAGACTTTCCCTGCTCTTGTACAAGCTTTAGAAGATCCCAAAGCCACCGTTAGACGTTGGGCAGCAGCACTCCTTGGTTCTAGTGAAAGACAAGAAGCTATCGAACCTCTGAGTAAATTGGTACTTAACGACCCGATTGCAGTAGTTCGACGCACTGCTGGCGATGCCTTAAGTGATTTGGGTAATGTCGAAGCCATACCTACTATGTGCCTTGCTTTAGAAGACAGTTCCTCCTTTGTGCGTTGGAGAGCAGCACGTTTTCTTAATGAAGTAGCAGAGTCAAGCTCAGTTGAAGCTCTACAAAAAGCTCTAGGGGATGAAAGTGAGTTTGATGTCCGCTTAGAAATTGAGGCTGCCCTAGAACGTGTAACAAGTGGAGGCGAGCGTCAGTTACCTATGTGGATGCGCCTCAATCAGACTTCTGAACCCTTATCCGATTGATAGAGTCTTTAAATACTAAATTAAATAGTTTCCAAATTAATACTGGTATCTGATTTATACGGAAAGTACCCAACAGCTAAAACTTAACCATTCGCTATAATATTCAAAATTCTTGTTTCTTGAACAACTTCATTTTAAGAGAAAGTTAGTTTTATGCCACTCTCAAATATTGTTTTGTTCTTCACTACTGCGGTTGTGATGATTTGCACTCCAGGACCCGACATCATTTATCTCACATTCCGCAGAAAAATTTAATTTCTTCGTGATTTTT